>JBOHSP010000022.1:0-16174 GCA_050733275.1 Gemmatimonadales bacterium | reverse complement strand
GTAAACCCCCGCTGCCAGCTGGTCGAATCCCGCAGCAGCACCATGTTCTCGGCGAGGAGCTCGACCACGCGCACGTCGGCCGCCCCGCCCGACCGGAACCGTGAGCGCGCGCTCAGGATCAGGCGCGTCCTCGCCTCGACCACCCCGCGGTCGATCTCGTCCGCCAGCGGGTAGCGCGTGTTCCAGCGGGTCTGGATCGTCAGCAGCGATGGCGACGCGTCGTCGCGCTCGATTTCGTAGTAATGCCGGTTGAGCACCCGGGGCACGTGCCGCTCGATGTCCCGCAACGTGGCGGTGCCCAGGTCTCGCCGGAAGCTGGCCGCCTCGGCCGCGATCCCGTCCCCCGACGTCGCGCGCGCACATCCGAGACCGGCGACCGTGACCGACACCACCAGACCGAGGCGCGAGAGCGACGCGAGGCCACGACGAGCCATCCGTCGTGGCCTCTGCGACGCGATCTCGCGACTCCGCTGCGGACCGCTCACGCCCCTAGTGCACTCGCATCGTGCTGAGCGCGGCCGCGCCCGGAGAAATCGCCGAGCGCTGCACGCGTTCCGCCGGCGAGCGGTAGACGTGCGCTGCCGGGACGCCGACGCCCGCCGCCGCGACCAACTGCGGCCCGGGCGGGCTGGGGGCGAGCGACGTCCCCTCGCCGCCGGCGCCACCGTAGGAGTACAACGGCTTCTGTAGGACCTCGAGCTCCGACCCCGGCGGGGCGAAGTGCAGTGGCGTGCCCTGCACCAGGCCGTGGTGGAAGCTCGGGCCGGTCGCCGCGAGGGGGCCAAATCCGCGGCGGTCGAAGTACGAGCAGCCGCTGCACAACAGGTACGTCTCGATCCGCTTCTCGTAGATCAGCTTGTCCATCAGCGCCGCCTCGGTTTCCGTCGCCAGGGCGGGCGGGAGCTGCCCGCGGGTCTCGCGCGTGGCGTTGATGATGTCGGCCACGGCCTGCGACGGTCCGGCGGTCCGCAGCAACCCTTCCGCCTTGATCAACTGCATCTCGACCGTGGTCATCCACCGCGCCGGCAGGGTGGCGTCACTGGGCGGATAGGTCGCGAACCGCTTGCCGCCATACAACGAGTAGTGGTACGTGCCGCGCGCCTCGGGAAACCGCGACGGCCCCTGGTACTTGAAATCCGTGCCGTCCATCTGGGGGTCGCCCGACAGGGTGATCCGCGCGTCGGCCGTGGACACCAGGAATTCGGTGCGCTGGGCCGCCGGTGTGGCCAGCCAGGTGGCGAAGCCGCCGCTCGTGTCGGTCCAGCCGATGGTTTTGTAGTCGGCCCGGGCCCAGGTGGTGCTGCCCGTCTGGTACCCGTACCACTCCAGCGCCTTGAAGAACCGCGTAAACCGTCCCGTGCCCTGCGCGAGCACGTCGCTCGTGATTCCCGCGTCGACATGGTTCATCACCGTCGGCCAATCCACCGCGTCGCGGTCTGCCGGCGTGCGCGCCACCTGCGTCATCAGCCGCGCCAGGTACGAATGAGCGAGCTGCGCGAGCTGCTGGTTGGTCAGCGCGTTGTTGTCGAACCACGTGGCCGGCAGCGTGAAACTCACGCCGGGCGCCGTGGCGATCGCGATCGCGTCCTCGAGCTCGGCGACGGCGAGCGCGTACACTTCGGTGTACGGCTTCAGCGCTAGCACGTCGGTCTCGATGTTGACGGTTTCCTCGAGCGTGAACGCCGAATCGTACATCAGGGCGAGAAAGCCGTGGGACATGCCCTGCACCAGCTTGGCGAAGGCGGTGGCCCGGTCCACGTCGATCTCGGCCGCCGCGTCGGGATCATTCGCAATCGCGTTCACCCCGTCGTGGATGGACGAGAGCGCCCCGTACGATCCGTACCAGGCGGACTCGGTCGTGAAGGAGTAAGTGAACGACGGCTCGTTGGGCCATGCCGCGCGGGGCTCCGACGACAATTGCTGCATGCCGAAGTTTCCCCAGGACATGGTGCCTTCATCCGCCGCCGTGGAGAGCGCCCACGACGGCGACCCCGCGTGTTCCGTGCCTTCCCACCACGTGAGCATCGCGCCGCCGATCACGTTCTCGATGTCCTGCGCCCGGTCCAGCACGGCCTTGCGATCGGGATTGTTCTCGTTCGGCACGTCCAGATCGGTCAGCCCGCAGCCGGCGAATCCGATCATGACCGGCGCCAGCACCGCTATTCTGAACCGTTTCATGAGCAGACCCTCCTAGAACTCGAGTGTGATGCCGGCCGTGAAGGTCCGGAAGTTGGGATAGTCGAACGCGTCATAGCGCTTCCAGACCGGCTCGTTCGGACCGATCAGCACCTCGGGATCGTACCCGCTGTAACCGCTCCAGGTGATCAGATTCCGGCCGATGAGCGACACCCCGATCCGCTTCACCCGACCCTGGAAGATCCGATCCGGCACATCGAACGAGTAACGGAGGCTGAGCTCCCGGAATTTGACGAAGCTGCCGTCTTCGACGAAGTGGCTGTTGTCCGCGTTGACGTCGTACAACCGCGTGTAGTACGCGATCGGCTTCCGCTGGTTCATGGGTTTCCCGGCCTGGTCCGTCTCCCAGGCGTTGTTCTCCCGGTGCGGCCACTGGCGGGTGTTGTTGTAGATGTCTCCCCCGATCTGCGCATCGAACAGCGCATACAGGGTGAAGCCCTTGTAGCTGATCGTGTTCCCGAAGCCGAAGTTGAAATCGGGGAACGTGTTGCCCATGAACAGGAAGATCGTCGTGTCCACCTGCCCGGTCTGGGGATTCGTCTGGACTTCCTGCGCGTGGAACGGGAGGCCCCAGGCATAGTCAATCCCGTCGATCGTGATCGTGGTGCCGTAGAGGTTCTGGTCGATGCCGTCGGTCCACGTGTTCCCGGCGCCGACGGGCACCAGGTAGCCGTCGTCGTTGACGGCGAACTGGTTGCACGACGCGCCAAACCCGGCCGTGGGGCTGAACACCTCGCTACAGCGCGTGGCCCAGCGGTGGCCGTACATGTTGCCGAGCCGCTCCCCGGGGGCAAACCGATAGATCCCGTTTTGGAGGAACGACGGGACCGTGAGATCCGTGATGACCTGCCGGGTGCGGTCCGCCACCAGGGACATTCTCCAGCTGAGATCGGGCCGCTGGATGACCGCCGCCTCGACGCTTGCTTCCCACGTCTTGCTGTCCAGCGTGCCCGCGTTGTCCCAGCGGTCCTCGAAGCCCGCATAGCCCGCCAGCGGCACCCGCAGGATCTGGTCCTCGGCCACGGACTTGGCGTACGTCAACGACAGCGCCAGTCGGTCCAGCGCGATGAGATCGATGCCGACCTCGGTCTCGGTCACCAGCTCGGGCTTGAGATTGATGTTGCCGAGGGTCGCCTTGCTCACCGACCCGCCGGAGACGTCGTACGTCTCGTATTGCGCGAAGAAGTTCGGGCGGCCCCCCGCCGTGCCCCGCGAGGCGCGGACCTTGAACTCGTTCAGGACGTCGATGAACGGCCACCACGGCTCCTGCGACAGCCGGTATGCGCCGCTGAGGCGGTAGTACCACTGCCACCGCTCGTTCGAACCGAACAACGAGCTGCCGTCACGCCGGATGAGCGCATCGATGATGTAGCGGTCCCGGTAGTCCAGCTGGGTGCTCAGGAAGTACCCCAGCGACCGCACCTCGCGGTTTTCCGAGGTGATGTCGTTGAGCTGCGGGTCGCCGGCGTCCAGGTCCTTGACGTCACCCGTCAAGAGCTGATTCGCTTGAGCCTGGAAGAATCCCACCTCCGCGCGCTCGACCAGCGCCCGCGCCCGGGTCACCGTCCGCAGCTGTCCTGCTCCGAACGTTTTGGAGAACGTGGCGGTGAGGCTGGCGTTGATGGCCTGGCTGAGGAGGTGGTCCTTGGTCAGCTGCCCCCCAGACTCGAAGGGGGCGTCGGTCGTCCGGAACCCGCGGAAGAAGAAGAAGGTGCGGTTCCGGTCCCCGCGGTCGAAGCTGAAGTCGGTCTCAAGGTCGAAGAAATCCGTGGGCCGCCACCGCGCCCGCAGGCTTCCCAGGAACCGGCTGCGGCGGTGCGTCTCGTCGTTGTTCCGCGCCGAGTAGATGGGGTTGGCCTCGACGACGCTCGCGTCCGGGTTGACCAGAAAGTCGTTCGCGTCGCGCGGGTTGGGGTTCAACTCCAGCAAGTTCACATCGATGGGATAGAAATTGAGCCCGTAGAAGGCGTTCTCCCCGCCCTGCGGGTCGTCGGCCGAGGACTGCGAGTAGAACGCGGTGGCGGAGAATTCGAGCTTTCCCGCGAGATAGTGATCGACGTTGACGCGGCCACCGCGCCGCCGGTACCCTTCGATCCCCTCGACCACCCCTCCTTCCCTGGTCTCGTGGAAGCTCGCCAGGAAGTTGGTGTTGCCGGCCCGGTGCGTGAGCGTGCCGGTGGTGGTGTGGAACGAGCCCGGATTGAAGAAGCGGTCCAGATTATCGTAGGTCACACCGGAGTACCGGTTGTCGGCGATCGCATACAACGGATCCCCGGCCCCGTCCCTCACGTAATCGATCTTGGTCCTCCACCCCAGGCGGGTCGCGAGGGCCCGGTCATTGGGCGACACCAGCGTGTCCACGTCCATCCCGCCGATGGTCTGCGTCATGATCCAGTTGCCGTTGGCGTCCACCTGGTACCAATGCGACTGGGACTGGGCAATCTTCCGCTCCAGCCCGTTGACGCCCACCTCACTCCGCAACGCGAAGCGCGTCTGCCCGTCGAGCATCGAGCGGCCGCGATTGGTCTGGATCGAGATCACGCCGCTCGCCGCGCGCGCGCCGTAGAGCGCCGCGCCGGCGGCCCCCTTCACCACCTCGACGCTGGCGACGTCCAGCGCATCGATGTCCACCATGCTCGCGGTGAGAATCACGCCGTCCACCACGTACAAGGGCTCGTTGGACCGGCCCTCGACGTTGATGCTCGCCGCCCCGCGGAGCTGCACCGACGCGGCGCTCCCCGGCGTGCCCTGCGCCCTGACGATCCGGACGCCGGCCATCTTGCCGCGAATCGATTCGACCACGTTCACGCCCGCCACCGGGAGGTCCTCCGCGGACAGCTTTTCCACCACGAAGGGCAGTTTGACGGTGCTGGTCTGCTCCGCGACACCGGTCACCACGACCTCTTCGAGGGAGAACGGGATCGACCCCAGGACGAAGGCAACCGTCAGCGTCTGTCCGGCCACCACGGTCTGATCGGTGAGGGTATGCGACCGATACTCCACCGCGGCCACGCGAACGCTGTAGGAGCCGGCCGGCACGTCCGCGATGTTGTAGAATCCGTTCGGATCGGTGATCGCGGTCAGCGCGGTGCCGAGGATCCGGATGCGCGCTCCCGCAATCGGCGCGCCGTCCAGCTCGGACGTGACGCGCCCTTCGATCCGGCCGGTCTGCGCCAGCGCGCCCGATGCGCCGGCCACGAGCGCCAGTGCAGCCAGGACGATGCTCCAACTCCCGGAAAACGATGAGGTCCTCATGTGAGACCTCCTGATGAGGGACGGACGGCAAGCGGGCCGTGGCGCGGTCCGGACGGACGGAAGGAAAGAACAGCAGGCATAGCGACTCCACTGACTGGGACTCAGGGAGTGACGGACAGCGGCAAGCATATCCCCCCATTCCGGGGACGTCAAGAAATGCAACCGCCGTTTTTTCGCCCTCTTTCCCCCCGAAATCGGGCCCCTTACATTCGCCGCCCGCCAAGGGGGCATATGGGGGGGACACGAAGGACCGCGGTGATCCTCACCGCGGGCGGCCTCCTGGCCATGGGATCGGGGGCCTGTCGAGGCGCGCTCTCGCCGCCGGGCCCCTGGCATGAGGAGGGGGCGTATCGGTGGCGCGAGGTGGCGGGCGTGCGGGCCGGTCCCGCCGGGTTCAGCCGGATGTCGCCCCGCCGCACCGGGATTCGCTTCGCCAATACAGCCAGCCCGGCCTTGACCCGCGAGAACCGCCACCTGACGCACGGGTCCGGCGTCGCGCTCGGCGACGTCGACGGCGACGGCCTCGTGGACATCTACCTGAACCGGATCGAGGGGCCGAACGCCCTGTACCGCAACCTCGGGGATTGGCGGTTCGAGGAGGTGGCGCGCGCGCGGGGCGTGGACGCGCCCGGCCGCTTCTCGACCGGCGTGGTGCTGGCCGACGTCGACGGCGATGCCGACCTGGATCTCCTGCTCACCGCGCTCGGCGGCCCGAACACCCTCTACCGGAACGACGGCACCGGCCGGTTCCGCGACGCGACGGCACGGTCCGGCCTGCGCTCCGGGCTCGGCAGCACGACGATGGCCCTGGCCGACGTCGAGGGCGACGGCGACCTCGATCTCTACGTGACGAACTACAAGGTCCTGAACGTCCAGGACGCGTTTCCGCCGTCGCAACGGACCTTCGACCAGGTGGTGCGCAAGACCGGCAGCGGGTACACGGTGGCGCCCGAGTTCCGCCAGCACTACCGCGTGCGCGTGATCCCGGAGTACGACATCGTCGTGCGCATCCAGCGCGCCGATCCCGACTGGTTCTACGTGAACGATGGGGCGGGGCGATTCACGCTCGTGCCGCTCACGGCGGGTCGCTTTCTCGACGGCGATGGGCAGGCGCTCGCCGAGGCCCCGGACCGCTTCGGACTGGCGGCGCGCTTCTACGACGTGGATGGTGACCGGGATCCGGACCTGTACGTCTGCAACGATTTCGAGGACCCGGACGAATTCTGGATCAACGACGGCACCGGGACGTTCCGCGCGGCGCCAGCCCACGCGCTGCGCACGGCGAGCAACGCAGCGATGGCGGTCGATTTCTCCGACATCGACCGCGACGGGCACGTCGATTTTTTCGTGGTGGACATGCTGGGCCGTGACCCCGTGCGCCGGCAGACGCAGACCGCCACCCACACCCCGCTCCCCAAACTCCCCGGGCGGATCTTCGATCGCCCGCAGCGGCAGCGCAACACGCTGTTTCGCAACCGCGGCGACGGGACGTTTGCCGAGATCGCCGCCTTCGCCGGCGTCGAAGCGTCCGGGTGGTCGTGGTCCACGCTCTTCCTGGACGTGGACCTCGACGGCTACGAGGACGTGCTGGTCGCGACCGGCCATGTCTGGGACGTGATGGATGCCGACACCCAGGAAGCCCTGCGCGCGTTGCGGCTCGGCGGAAACTGGCGGGACGAGCGGTTCCGCTTTCCCCGGCTCGCGCTCCCGAACGGGGCCTTTCGCAACGAGGGCGACTGGACCTTTCAGGACCGGGGCGCGGCCTGGGGATTCGGGGACGAAGCGGACATCTCGCATGGAATGGCGGCGGGCGATCTCGACGGCGACGGCGACCTCGACGTCGTGGTCAACCGGTGGGAGGCCCCGGCCGCCGTGTTGCGCAACAACGCCGGCAGCGCCCGCGTCGCGGTACGGCTGGCGGGAGACCCCCCGAACACGCAGGGGATCGGCGCCAAGATCCGCGTGCTCGGGGGCGCCGTGCCGCAGCAGGAGAAGGAGGTGACGCTGGGAGGCCTGTACCTCTCGAGCTCCGACCCGATGTACACATTCGCGGCGGGCGCCAGCGACACCCTCAGCATCGTGGTCGAGTGGCGCAGCGGCGCGCGCAGCGTGGTGACGGGAGCCCGGCCCAATCGCCTCTACGAGATCCGCGAAACCGCCGCGGCGCGAGCCGCGGATCCCGCGAGCACGCCCGAGCCGTCGCTTCCCTACTTCACCGACGTCACGGCGCAACTCGGTCACCGCCACGTCGAGACGCCGTTCGACGACTTCCGGCGCCAGCCCCTCCTGCCCCACAGCCTGAGCCGGCTCGGCCCGGGCGTCGCATGGTACGATGTCGACAGCGACGGCTACGAGGAGCTGATCGTGTCCAGCGGCCGCGGCGGAGCGCTCGGCATTCATCGCAACCGCCACGGACGACTCGCGCGATCCGACCGGCGGTTGGCGCCGGCGCCGCTCGATCAGTCCGCGGTGCTGGGAATGCCCGCCGGCGAGGGGAGCGCCGCGCTCCTCGTGGGGCAGTCCGGGTACGAAGCACGACGGCTCGGCGCGGCGCGCGCCGCACCCGCGGTCCTCCGGCTGCGCCTGGGCGCCGATGGTCGCGACACCGAGCTAGCGGCCGCGGTGGGCGGCGACTCCGCCAGCACCGGGCCTCTCGCGCTCGCCGACTACGACGGCGACGGCGACCTCGATCTCTTCGTGGGCGGGCGCGTCATCCCGGGGGCGTATCCAATGCCCGCGACCTCCCGGCTGTTCCGCAATCAGGGCGGGCGGTTCGAGCTCGACACGGCCAACGCGGCGGTGTTGCGGTCCGTCGGGCTGGTCTCGGCCGCGGTGTTCTCGGACATCGACGGCGACGGGGACCCCGACTTGGTCCTCGCGTTGGACCTCGGGCCGCTCACGCTGTTCCGCAACGCGGGGGGGCGATTTCAGGACCGTGGACGAGCCGCCGGTCTGTCCCCGCACATCGGTCGCTGGAACGGCGTCACGACCGGCGACCTCGATGGCGATGGCCGCCTCGATATCGTCGCCACCAACTGGGGTCGGAACACGAAGTACCGCCTCGCCCCCGACGCGCCGCTGCTCGTATACTCCGGCGACTTCGACCGCAACGGCTCCGTGGACGTCGTGGAGGCGCAGCGTGACGACGAGCGCGGTGGAGTGTTTCCGCTGGAGCCGTGGGGGCGCATGGCCCGCGCCATCCCTGCGACCCGCCAGCGCGTGCGCAGCCATGCGGCCTACGCCGCGGCGACCGTGGAGGAGATCATCGGAGACGGCCTGCGCGGCGGCCGCCGGGTCGCGGTCATGACGCTCGATCACATGGTGTTGCTCAATCGCGGAGAGCGTTTCGAGCCCGTGGCGTTGCCGGCGGAGGCCCAACTCGCGCCCGCGTTCTACGCCGGCATCGCGGACTTCAACGGTGACGGGCACGAGGACCTGTTCCTGAGTCAGAACTTCTTTCCCACCGACATCGGCACGCGACGCTACGACGCCGGCCGCGGCCTGTGGCTCGAGGGCGACGGCACGGGCGCGCTGCACCCGGTGCCGGGCCACGTCTCGGGCGTCCGGGTCTACGGTGATCAGCGGGGAGCGGCCCTGGCCGATTACAATGGCGACGGCCGCGTGGACCTCGCGGTATCCCAGAACGGCGCCGAGACGAAGCTCTACCGCAACGACCGCGCTCGCCCCGGGCTGCGGGTCAGGGTGATCGGCCCACCAGGGAATCCGAACGGCGTGGGCGCCACCATGCGTCTCGTCTACCGGGACGGCCGCGGTCCCGCGCGCGAGATTCACGCCGGCTCGGGCTACTGGTCACAGGACGGAGCCATCCAGGTCCTGGGGCAGCGGGAGCAGCCCGTCGCCGTGTGGGTCCGCTGGCCGGGAGGAGACAGTACGGAGACGCCGGTGCCGCCGGGAATCCGGGACGTCACGGTGCGGCGCGCGCGGTGGACGGGCGGACGGCAACATGAGTAGCCCGGTGCGCGTCGTGATGGCCTGCCTCTGCGCGATCGGTTGCAGCGAGTCCCCATCCCCGCCCCAGTGGCACCAGGAGAGCGGCTACCGCTGGAGGGAGCTGGCGGTGCCGCGCCGAGGCCGCGACGGGTTTCGCCAGCTCGCGCCCTCGCGCACGGGGATCGATTTCACCAACCGCGTGACCGCCGACCAGATCATCGAGAACGAGCACGTCCTGAACGGCTCCGGGGTCGCCATCGGCGACGTCGACGGCGACGGGCGGGCCGACATCTACCTCGCCCGGCTCGACGGACCGAACGCGTTATATCGCAATCTGGGCGAGTGGCGATTCGCGGACGTCGCGCCGCAGGCCGGCGTCGCCGCCGGCGACCGCTTCTCCACGGGGGCCGCGCTCGCGGACACGGACGGCGACGGCGACCTCGATCTGGTGCTCACCTCCCTCGGAGGACCGAACTCCCTCTTCATCAATCAGGGAGGCGGCGTGTTTCACGAGCACCCGGACGCCGGCCTCGCGTCCACCCTCGGCAGCACGACGGCTGCGCTGGCCGACATCGAGGGGGATGGGGACCTCGATCTGTACGTCGCCAACTACAAGCGCAAATCGGTCCGCGACATCTACCCGCCAGCGGTCCGCGCGTTCGACCAGGTGGTGCAGCAGGTCGGAGAGCGGTACGTGATCAGACCGGAGTTCCGCGAGCATTACCGCGTCGTGATGCAGCACGACCGGGTGATGCGGATCGAGATCGGCGAGCCCGACCAGCTCTACGTCAACGACGGGAGCGGCCGGTTCACGCGCGTGCCCTTCACGGACGGCCGGTTCCGGGACGAGGATGGCGCGCCGCTCGCGGCGCCGCCCGCCGACTGGACGCTGGCGGCGCGGTTTCACGACATCGATGGCGACGGCGATCCCGATCTCTTCGTCTGCAACGACTTCGAAAGCCCCGACCTCGTGTGGATCAACGACGGCGCCGGCCGGTTCCGGCTCGCCGATCCGCGCAGCATCCGCACCACGAGCCAGTCGGCCATGGCGGTGGACTTTGCCGACATCGACCGCGACGGGGATGTCGACATCTTCGAGGTGGACATGCTGGACCCCCACAGCGGCCGCCGCAAGACGCAGGTGCCGCCCGTGGCCCCCGACCAACCGGCGCTGGGCGACGTCGCGGGTCGCGTGCAGAGCCCGCGGAACATCCTGCTCATCAATCGCGGAGATGGGAGCTTTGCGGAAGCCGCGCGGTACGCCGGCGTCGCTGCCTCGGGGTGGTCGTGGTCGGCGCTGTTCCTGGACGTGGATCTCGACGGCTACGAAGACATCCTGATCGGCACGGGGCACGCCTATGACTTTCTCGACGCCGACACGCACCGCCGGTTGCAGCGCCGGTCGCTCGACGCGGCGTGGCGGCGAACTCGCCTGCTGTTCCCAAGACTCGACCTCCCCAACCGGGCATTCCGCAACCGGGGAGACCGCACCTTCGAGGACCTGACCGAGCCGTGGGGATTCGGCCGCGAGCCGGACGTGTCGCACGGCATGGCGGCCGGAGACCTGGACGGCGATGGCGATCTCGACATCGTGCTCAACCGCCTGGGCCGGCCCGCCGCCGTCCTCCGGAACGAGAGCACGCGTCCCCGCATCGCCGTGCGGCTGCGGGGCCGCCCGTCCAACACGCGCGGCGTCGGCGCCGTGATCCGCGTGTCCGGCGGACCCGTGCCGGAGCAATCCAAAGAGGTGACTGCGGGCGGTCTCTACCTGTCGAGCGCCGAGCCGGTCTCCATGTTCGCCGCCGGTGACGGCGACGACCTCTCGATCACCGTGCACTGGCGCAGCGGGCGGCGCAGCGTGGTGCCAGGCGCGCGGCCCAACCGCTTCTACGAGATCGCGGAGCCCGCGGGCGCAGCCCCGGAGCACGCCGCCGAGCCGGCGGACGCGGCGACCGCCCAGCCGTTCTTCATGGACGTGTCGAACCGGATCGATCACCGGCACGTGGAGCGCGAATACCGCGACTTCGGCCGGCAGCCGCTGCTGCCCAATCGCTTGAGCGAGCTGGGACCGGGGGTCGCCTGGTCCGACATCGACCGCGACGGAGACCCCGACCTGCTCGTGGGCACGGGGCGCGGGGGGAGGCTCGCCGTTTACCGCAACGGCGGCGGACGCTTTACCCGCGTGACGCTGCGGATGGATGCGGCGCCGCTCGACCAGAGCGCGATCGTGGCCCTCCCCGCGCCGGCCGGCACCGCCCTGCTGGTTGGCCAGATGAACTACGAGGCGGAGAGCCCGGCCGCCGCGCGGATGGCCGCCGCGGTGCTCCGTCTCGACCTCGGCGCGCCGGCGATCGATGGCCGCGACCTGGTGCCGCGCGTCTCCACGGCCGTGCCGGGCGAGGAAAGCAGCACGGGGCCGCTCGCGTTGGCGGACTATGACGGCGACGGCGATCTCGACCTCTTCGTCGGTGGCCGCGTGTTGCCGGCCAGATACCCGACGCCTGCTTCGTCGCGGCTGTACCGCAATCAGGACGGCCGCTTCGTCCTGGACTCGCTGAACAGTGCGCTGCTCCGGCGCCTCGGCTTGGTTTCCGGTGCCGCGTTCTCGGACATGGACGGTGACGGCGATCCCGACCTGCTCCTGGCCGTCGAATGGGGACCGCTCCGGTTCTTCAGCAACGACGCCGGCCGATTCCAGGATGCCACCGCCGCCCACGGTCTGGATCGCTATCGCAGTCGCTGGAATGGCATCACCACGGGCGACTTCGACGAGGACGGCCGCCTGGACATTGTGGCGACGTCCTGGGGGCGCAACACGAGCCCGCAGCCGACCGAGAGGCATCCCCTTTTCCTTTACTATGATGATTTCGACGGCAACGGCATCACGGATGTGGTGACCGCGCAGTACGACCCCCGGGTCGAAGCCGTCGCGCCGTTGCGCGGGTTCCAGGAGCTGGCGCTCGCCATCCCCCCCGTCGGCCGGCGCATCGGCAGCTTCTCGCAGTACGCCGAGGCCGATCTCCAGGAGGTGCTGGGGCCCGGGGCGGAACAGGCCGCGATCGTCGAGACGAACAGCCTCGAGCACATGCTGTTGCTGAACCGGGGCGGTGCATTCGACGCCGTCCCGCTTCCCGGCGAGGCGCAGCTGGCGCCGGCGTTCTACGCCGGCGTCGCCGATTTCGACGGCGATGGACACGAGGATGTCTTCCTGACCCAGAACTTCTCTGCGACGGTCAGCGGGGCGTCGCCCTATAACGCGGGCCGGGCGCTGTGGTTGTCGGGCGACGGCACCGGGCGGCTCACGGCGGTGCCGGGGCACGTGTCCGGGATCGCGGTCTACGGAGACCAGCGAGGGGCGGCGCTCGCCGACTTCGATGAGGACGGCCGGGTGGACGTCGCGATTTCACAGAACGCCAACCGCACGATGCTGTACCGGAACCGCGGGGCAACGCCGGGGCTCACGGTACACCTGGTCGGGCCCGCCGGGAATCCGGACGCGATCGGCGCGACCATGCGCCTGGTATACGGGCGCCGGCGCGGCCCCGCGCGCGACGTGAAGGCCGGCTCGGGCTACTGGTCCCTGGACAGTCCGGTGGCCGTCCTGGGGATCCGCAAGCCGCCGACCGCGTTGTGGGTGCGCTGGCCGGGTGGGGCGGAGTCCACGACGCCGCTTCGGCCTGCCACGCGGCAGGTCACCGTGCGCGCGCCGGCTGGTGGCCCGGTGACCGCCCGGTGACGGCGTCGACGCCCTACGCGGTCAGCGCGACGTCGTCGTCACGACCGGCACAGGACCCAGCACGTCCTCGATCGTCAGGGTCCGCAGCGGTCCCAGATTCAGCGCCCGCACGCCGGCCTCGATCGTCTCGCGGTCGCCTACCAGCACGACCACGACGCGGCTCGGATCGACGTACTGCCGCGCCACGCGGCGCACGTCGGCCGCGGTGACCGCGAGGACGCGCTGCACGTAGCTGTTGTAGTAGTCGAGCGGGAGATCGTATTCCACCAGCTCGCCGAGCTGGCGCGCGATCGTTCCCACCGCCTGGAACCGCTCCGGGAAGCGCAGGGCGACGAAGTTCTTCGCGCGCGCCAGCTCCTCGGCCGTGATGCCGTCGCGGATGCGCGTCAACTCCCGGAACAATTCGGTGAGCGCCTTGTCGGTCACCGCCGTCTGCACCGCGGCGCGCGCCGAGAACGGGCCGGCCAGCCGCTCGAACTGAAAGCCCGACCCGGCGCCGTAGGTGTAGCCCTTGTCTTCGCGCAGGTTCTGGTTGAGCCGCGACGTGAACGACCCGCCCAGCGCCGTGTTCATGACGAGCAGGGCGAAATAGTCGGCGGTCGAGCGCGGCGCGCCGACTCGGCCGATGATCACCTCGGTCTGCGCGGCGCCCGGCTTGTTGACGAGCAGCACCTCGCGCCGCGCGACCTGCGGCGCGTCCTTCCAGCGCGGCGCGCCGGAGGCGGCGGACCCCGCGGGTCCCGCCGCCCAGCCGCCAAAGGCCGCCTCGAGTTTCGGCAGGATAGCCGCCGCCGTGACGTCGCCCACGACGATCAGGGCGGCGCGCCCCGGGCGGAACTGCGCCGCGTGGAAGCGCCGCAGCTCGTCGGGCGTGAGCGCGCGCAGCGCGGCTTCCGTGCCGAACGCCCGCCGGCCGTAGGGGTGCGCGGTCCCGAACACGGTCCTCATGAACAACACCTGCGCCACGGCGCGCGGCTCGTCGTGCTGCTGGGCCAGTTCGGTGAGCCGGTCGCGGCGCAGGCGGTCGAGCTCTGCGGCGGGGAACGTCGGCCGCAGCACGACATCGGCGAGCACCACCAGGGCCGAGTCGAGCTGCGCCACCGGCGTATTCAACGCCGCGGTGGTCACGTGCTGCTCCACCGACACATTGAGCTGCGCGCCGAGATAGGCGACGGCGTCGGCCAGCTCGAGCGCGTCGCGGCGTCCCGCGCCGTCGTCCAGGCTCGCCCCGGTCACGCTGGCGAGGCCGGGCCGGTCGTCCGGATCCATGGCGCTGCCGGCCTTCACGACCACGTTCACCTGCACGATCGGCACCTGATGTTTCTCGAGCAGCAGCACCGTGAGCCCGTTGGACAGCTCATGGCGCGTCACCGGGGGGAGCTGCAGCACGGGCGGCGGGCCCAGCTCCGGCGGCTTGGAGCGATCGGGTGCCTGGGCCGTCAACGAGCCCGCGAGACACAGCAGGCTGACGGCTGACAGCAGATAGCGCCGCTTCATGTGGCCCTCCGCTTGGGCTGCACGGCCAGCTCCCGCTTCCCCTGCGGCACGACGCTCAACACCACGCGCTCGTCGGGCTCGAGGAACGACACCACGGCCGCCTGCACATCGGTGCCATCCAGCGCTCGATAGCGGGCGAGGTCCTCGGCGAAATAGTCGGGATCGCCGGTGCGAATCGAGTAGCCGTTGAGCTGATCGGCCTTGCCGCCGAAGCCGCCGATCCGCTCGAGCCGGCGGAGGAATCCCGCCTCGTAGCGGTTCACGGCGCGCTGCACTTCGCGCGCGGTGGGCGGCGCCGCGCGCAGCTTGGCGAGCTCCTCGTCGATCACGGTTTGGAGCTCCGTGAGATTATGGCCGGCGCGCGCCGTCGCGATGATGAAGAACTGCGAGGACAGCCGCGACGAGCTCTGGAATGCCGCAACGTCCTGGGCGATCTGGAGATCGTACACCAGCCGTTTGTACAGCCGCGAGTTCTTGCCGTTCGCCAGCACGTCGGCGACGACGTCCATCGCCGCATCGCCCGGCGCGAGCCAGGCGGGCGTGTGATAGGCCAGATACAGCCGCGGCAGCTGCACGCGGTCCTCCAGCACCACGTGCTGCTCAGCCGTCAGGACGGCGGGCGGGGCCGCCAGCGGTGCCACCGGCTGCCCGGGGGCGACGTCGCGGAACCACTTCTCCACCAGACGGCGGGCCCGGGCCGTGGTGATGTCGCCCGCGATCGCCAGGCTGGCGTTGCCCGGCCCGTAGTAGCGCTTGAAGAAATCCACGACGTCGTCGTAGCTCGCGGCCGAGAGATCTTCCATCGAGCCGATCACCGGCCAATGATAGGGATGGTCGGGCGGATAGAGATTCTGCGAGAGCGCGATCCACGCCATGCCGTAGGGGCGGTTCTCGTAGGACTGCCGGCGCTCGTTCTTCACCACGTCGCGCTGGCCGTCCACCTTCTCGGGCGACATCGCGTCGAGCAGGTAGCCCATGCGGTCGGACTCGAGAAAGAGCGCCAGCTCGACGGCGTTCGACGGCACGTTCTCCCAATAATTCGTGCGGTCCTCGGTCGTCGAGCCGTTGTTGTTGCCGCCCGCGGCTTCGAGCCACTGGTCGAACTTGCCCTCGGCCACGTGCCCCGACCCTTCGAACATGATGTGCTCGAACAGGTGCGCGAACCCCGTCCGGCCCGGCTTCTCGCGCGCGGACCCGACGTTGTAGTGTACGTTCACGCTGACCATGGGCGTGGAATGGTCCTCGTGCACGATCACGTTGAGTCCATTGGGCAGCACGAATCGGGTATAGGGGACGGCGAGGCGGCTATCCTGCGCGGCCAGCGTGAGGGGGACGGCGCATAGCGCGGCGAGCGCGAATCGGACAAGTTGCATCGGACCTCCGGTGGAGCGGACGGGAACGTGAAACGTATTCTCTCATGGGATGGGCAGGTCACGCAAATGGTTTCACGCCGTTACATGTTGCTCCTCGCCCTCCTGCCCGGCACGCTCGCCGCGCAGAGCGAGGAGGCGCGCGAGCGCTGGCTGCGCGTCCCCGACG
>JBOHSP010000021.1:0-5785 GCA_050733275.1 Gemmatimonadales bacterium | reverse complement strand
GTCTGTATGGGATCGCGCGCGCCGCGGAGCTGGCCGGCGATCGCGCGGCCGCGGCGGCGGGCTATCGCGAGTTCCTGGCGTCGATGGCGAAGGCCGACGGGGACCGGACCGAGATCGCGCGCGCCCGCCGGTTTCGCGAGTAACCGCGCCGCATCAGCCGCCGATGCCGAGCCGCGGCTTCAGCCGCGGCAGCGGCGGCAGCCGCGCCCTCTCAGCTCTCGACTTCGGGCTCGAGGTACTCCTCGCGGTACATGCGGATCAGCTCGAACAGGTAGCTGAGCGCCAGCGGCCCGATCAGCAGGCCGAGCAGGCCGAAGTGGCTCACGCCCGCGATCGCGCCGACCAGCGTGATCAGCGGGTGCACCGCCGCATAGCGGCGGTAGATGACCGGGCGGATGAAGTTGTCGGCGCTGCCGACGACCGCGGCGCCCCAGATCACGAGGAGGATCGCCGCGGTCCAGCGGTCCTGGAGCGCAAGCACCACCGCTGCCGGTCCCCACACCAGGCCGCTGCCCAGGACTGGCAGGATCGCGAGCGCGGCCGTCACGACGGTCCAGAACAACGCGTTCGGCAGACCCACGATCATGAACGCGACGCCCAGTAGCGCGCCCTGGATCATCGCCGTTACGCCAGTGCCGATCACGGTCGAAACCGTCACGTCCTTGAAGCGCTTCCCCAGCTTCTCGGTGTTCTCGGGTGAGAACGGGACGTAGGGCCGCGCGTCGAGCCAGGGATCCTCGCCGGGCACTTTGAGCACGTAGTACAGGCCGAAGAATGCGATTGTGAGATTCAGGGTCAGGCGCGTCGCCGTGCCCACGAGGCCGACGGCGCTGCCGCCGATCCAGCTGACCAGGCTGCCGCCGATTTCGGCGATGCGCGACCCGATCGGAATGCCCTGGACCTCGATCGCCGAGACGCGCTCGAGGACGGGGCTCTTCAGTACGCTGCTCGCGACCTGCTGGGCCTCATTGATCAGCAGGCCGGCGAGCGCGATCCCCGGCACGATGACGACCACCGCGCCGACCAGCGTCACGAACACGGCCGTGGGCGTTTCGGGCAAGCCGCGCCGCGCCAGCCAGTTGTGCAGCGGCGCGAACAGCACGGCCAGCACGGGAATGCCGATGATGCCCGTGAGGTAGGGCAGCAGCGCCCACAGCAGCGCCGCGCCCAACAGGAAAACGATGAGCGCGGCGCGCTGGTGCTTGGTGTCGAGAAACGGCATCGCCTAGCGGGGCCGCGCCTGCTCGCCGCGCTCCACCCGCAGCACCCGGGTCAGCGTCTTCCCGTTCACCCGCATGCTGATCAGGTAGTCGCCGGTGGTGACGACGTCCTCGTCTCCGCCGCCAAACCGGCCGCCGCCCGTCTGCCCCCGGAACGTCCGGGCGACGAAGCCGAGGCCACCGAATCCGCCGCCGCTCTGCCCGGGGCGGCGCAGCCGCGCCGCGAGCTCGCGCGCGAAGCCGGGATCGGGCGTGGAATCGTTGTCGGCGCCCGCGTTCTCGCGCAGCGGTGTCTCCCCCGGCCGCTCCACGAACGGCGCGCCAGCCCGCACGGTGCGCTGCCCGCCGCCGCCCCCCCTGCCCCCGAACCCGAAGCGCCGCGCCAGTCCCTCGAGGTCGCCGGCGAGCAACCCTTCCTTTATTCCCGTGAGCATCCGCTCCTTGCCGCCCGCCTCGATCAGCGAGTCGAACACGACCTCGATGCGCCGCGCCAGCCAGGCGCTGTCGCGCTTCTCGGAGGGCGACAGCGCGATCGGCGCGGGCTCGCGGCCCTCGAAGTCCCAGACTACGCGATGCACGCCGGCGCGGGCCGGCCCTTCGACGGTGTGGATCGTGTCGCCCAGGACGTCGAGGATCGCGATGCGCGTGCGCGCGCGCCGGTCGTCGCTGCCGTCGGCCAGCCGGTACACGATCTCGGCGCCGTACGGCGGGCTGTCGGCGCGGAACACCTTGTGGCCGGGCGAGCCGCCGCCCACCGGCGCCTGCCCGTACTGGTAGGCGATCTTCGGCTGGAACAGCCAGGCGTCCGCCGCGAGCACGCGGTCGGAGAGCTGCTGCAGCGGCGCGATGTCCACGATCCAGATGGACCGCCCATGCGTGCCCGCGATGACCTCGTGGTCGCGCGGGTGGATCTTGAGGTCGTGCACGGGCACCGTCGGCAGGTTGGTCATGAACCGCTGCCACGACGCGCCGCGGTTGAGCGAGACGTACACGCCGAGCTCCGTGCCCACCAACAGCAGGTCGCGGTTCGTGGGATCCTCGCGGATCACGTGCACGAAGTCGGGGCCGCCGCGCGGCAGGGTGCTTGCGATCGACCGGAAGCTGCGGCCGAAGTCGGTCGTGACGTAGACGTAGGGCGTGAAGTCGTTGCTGCGGTGGCCGTCGAACGTCACGTAGAACGTGGCGGTGTCGAAGTGCGACGGCTCGATCCGGCTCACGTAGGTGTAGCGCGGCACGCCGGGAAAGCGGCCGGTGAGATTCTCCCAGTCGCCGCCGTCGTTCTTCGTCAGCCAGACGTTGCCGTCGTCGGTGCCGGCGATGAGGATCCCCGGGCGGATCGGCGACTCGGCGAGCGACACGATGGTGCAGTGCGTCTCGGCGCCGGTGAGGTCGGGCGTGACGCCGCCCGTCCCGCGCAGGCTGATGCGGATCTTCATCGTGTCGCGGGTCGAGAGATCGGGCGAGATCGGGTAGAGGTTCTCGCCGCGCGCCGTGGACTTCATCACCTTGTTGGCGCCGGCGTACAACACGTCGGGGTTGTGCGCCGAGATGAAGAACGGCGTGTTCCAGTTCCAGCGCAGCGCCATCTCGGCGGAGTCGGCGTGCTGGCGCGCGCGCAGCTCGGCGATGCGGCGGCGTTGCGCGGCGGTCTCGGGCCGCGTGGTGTCGGGCCGCTCGATCACGATCGAGTCCTCGAACATCTGGTAGCGCGGACGGAAATCGGGGCGCTGCAGCCCGTCGCGGTCCCCGGTACGGAAATCGAACCGCCCGATGTTCCCGCCCTGCGATTCCGAGTAAATGAGCCACGGCTCGGTGGGGTGCTGCGCCGTGTAGAAGCCGTCGCCGCCGCCCACGTTGACCCAGTCGGCGTTGGTGATGTCGTCCTCGCGCCGCCGCGAGGGGCCGCACCAGGAGCCGTTGTCCTGCAAGCCCCCGCACACCGTGTAGGGGAATTCCATGCCGTAGCTGATGTTGTAGAACTGCCCCAGCGGCAAGATGTTGGGGAAGTCGTAGCTGCCGCCCCGGTCCCACGTGATCGCGATGCCGCCGTCGTTGCCCACGATGAAGTGATTCGGGTTCGTCGGGTCGATCCACATCGCGTGGTGATCGACGTGAATGCCGACCGTGGCGTTGCCCACCGTCTTGCCGCCGTCATTCGAGTAGTGGACGGGCGTCGAGGACCAGTAGACCCGGTTCGGGTCCTTGGGGTCCACGCGGACCTGCGAGTAATAGAAGGGGCGGACGTTGTCGTCGCTGGTGCGTTCCCACGTCGCGCCGCCGTCCGCCGAGCGGTACAGCCCCGAGGGCCGAGGCTGCGCCGCACGTCCCGGAGTCGGCCGGGGGTTTGGCGTCGTGTCGGCCTCGACCATCAGATACATCACCTTCGGGTCGGACTGAGCGATGGCGATGCCGATGCGGCCCAGCGTCGTTTCGGGGAGGCCGCCGCCCTTCACCTGCGTCCACGCGCGACCCGCGTCCGTGGACTTCCACAGGGCGCTGCCGGGGCCGCCCGAGCGCAGGAAGTACGGCCCGCGCACCCGCTCCCAGCTCGCCGCCCACAGCACGTCGGGATTCGTGGGATCCATCGCGATGTCCACGAAGCCGGCGTGCTCGGAGATGAACTTGACGAGCTGCCACGACTTGCCGCCGTCGGTCGTCTTGTACAGGCCACGCTCGGGATTCGCGGCCCAGATCTGGCCGAGGGCGGCGACGTAGACGATGTCGGGATTCGTCGGATGGACGACGATGCGGCCGATCGCGCCGGAGCGCTCCAGGCCCATGTGCGTCCACGTCGTCCCGCCGTCCGTCGACTTGAAGATGCCGCAGCCCGGCGAGATCGAGTTGCGCGAGTCTTCTTCGCCCGTGCCCGCCCAGATCTGGCTGGTGTCGCTCGGCGCGATGGCGAGATCGCCCATCGCGATGCACCGCTCGTGGTCGAAGACGGGCCGGAACGTCGTGCCGTTGTTCGTCGTCTTCCAGATCCCGCCCGCGGCGGCGGCGAAGTAGAACGTCGCCGTGCCGGGGATGCCTTCGACGTCGGTGATGCGGCCGGCCATGTTCGCCGGACCGATCGGGCGCCAGCGGAAGCCGGCGAGCAGCGTCGAATCGAGTGTGATACCGCGAGGAGCTTGTGCCGAGAGGGATGGGGTGATGCCGAGCAAGAGCAGGGCGATGGTCGCCCAGAGACGACGGGACATAGACAGCCCTCGGTGGTGACGATGGGGAGTAGAAGGCTGTCACCGTGGGCGGGACCGCGCTAGGGGCTTGCTTGACGCCTCCTGTACCCGCCGGTATCTCCAAACACGTCGCCAGGCAGGAGGCGCACCCCCGATCCCACCCGTCTCGAGTTGCTGGTTGCCAATCGACCATACGCCGTCACCTGTCTCAGTGGAGGTCGTATGAGACACCAGGTCCTTTCCTTATGTGGCCGCGCTCACCGCCTGCGGCTCCGAGCCACCCGTCGCGCCCCATGCGCACACCCTTGCCGCCTCGGCTGTCGCCCAGCCGCCGCTCAAGGTCGATGATGACGCCGCCGATTGCCCCGATGCCGGCTACAGCACCATTCAAGCGGCGGTGGATGCCGCGGGGGCGGGCACCACGATTCTCGTATGCGCCGGCACGTACGCCGAGCGGGTCGCGATCTCCGGTGCAGCGAAGAATGGGCTCCAACTGCTGGCGCTCGGGGAGCCGGGCACCGTCCTGCTGGACGGCGACAATCCCTCGCCCACCGTTCCATTCAATCATGCCTTTCACCTCGTCGACGTGAGCGGCGTGCTGATCGAGGGCTTCACGGTCCGCGAATATTT
Source organism: Gemmatimonadales bacterium (assembly GCA_050733275.1). Taxonomy (GTDB): domain Bacteria; phylum Gemmatimonadota; class Gemmatimonadetes; order Gemmatimonadales; family GWC2-71-9; genus 20CM-2-65-7. The sequence continues at coordinate 759 of JBOHSP010000021.1, read as the reverse complement.
CGAGAACATCAAGATGACCGGTGGAGGCGGGAACACGATTCGCCGCAACCGCACGACCGCCGCCGGTCACGATGGGATCTTCGCCGCCAATTCGCCGCGCAATCTCATCGAGCACAACGTGTCGTTCGACAACCCCTCTGGTAATGCGTGCGGTGTGAACGTGGCCGGGGCGGGATCAGTCGGGAACGTGGTGCGATACAATCGTCTGATCAACAACAACTGGGGCATCCGCATTCAAGGCGGCGCGACGAACACCGTCGCGTTCGGCAACGTGAGTCTGCGCAACCGGTCGCACGGCATCCAGAACGTCGGCGCGGCGACGACCGGGGCGACGATCGACAACAACGATGCGCTCGGCAATCCGACCGGAATCGAGGTGACCAGCTCGTCCGGCGTCACCGTGGTGCGCAATCGGGCATTTCACAGCGCCACGTTCGACCTGGTGGATGGCGGCGTGGACAACGTGTTCGTGAACAACCACTGCGAGACCTCGTCACCCCCGGGGCTCTGCGCGCATACCGAAGGCGCCTCGAAGTAGGCGCGCCTCGAAGTAGGGGTATGACGCGCGCTGAGAGCGCGCGCTCGGCTGGGAGTGCGCCCTTACAGGGCGCCACACGACGCCGAGCCCGGGTTCTCAGCCCGCGTTCACGTCACTCCGCGCGGATAACTGCCATCACCGAGACCGGGGCAGCTGGCCCCGAACCGCGCCCGGCGGGAAGTCCGTCGTGTGCACGTTGACGTAGTAGGACTCGGGATTTT
>JBOHSP010000020.1:0-2927 GCA_050733275.1 Gemmatimonadales bacterium | reverse complement strand
CCCGGGGCGCGCCCGCGTGTCGCAGCGGCCGCCCCACGCGGAACGGGATGAGCTGCCCGGCGGAGGCTTCGACGAAGCGGGGAACGGTCGCGGGGTCGGCATCGGCGACGGCGACCCAGAAGCGGCTGCCGTAGGCGTAGGGCGCGAGGCCGGTGGGCCAGCGCGTGAACAGCAGCGCGTCCCAAGGCGACCGCGCCGTGCCGCCGAGCGCATCGGCGCCGACGACTTCGCGGTGGAAGCTGCCGTCCGCCCGGCCGCCGGCCGTGAACCGCGACTCGTAGTACGTCGCAAGGCCCTCGACGACCCAGCTGGGCTGCCATTGGTTGGGGAACAGGCCCGGGGCGCGTCCGAATACGCTCTGCAGCAGACCCCACACGCCGCGGCTGCGGTCGAGATGGAACAGATGGGCGAGCTCGTGCACGATGACGAGCCGTCGCCAACTGTCGTAGCGATGCAGTGCCGGATCGCTCACCGGCGGCGTGAGGAGCACCGTGATGCGATTCGACGGGAACGTGGACGCGAAGCCGTTGGGCGCGTCCACGTCGTCGGCGATGGTGAGATCGATCGTGCCGCGCGGCGGGCGCAGCTCCGTCGCGAGCAGCGCGTACGCGCGCTCGGCTTCGGCAGCCGCATCGCGGGCCACGGCCCGGTAGGCGGGCCGAAAGTGCACACGAAAGTGCTCGGTGTGCAGGGTGCGCCACTCGCCGGAGGGGTCGACCTGGGCGGTGGCGGATGCGGGGGCGGCGAGCGTCAGGGCAATGAGAGCATTGCGGATTGCGGATTGCGGATTGCGGATTCGCAAACCGAACATCGCCCGGACAATCCGCAATCCCCCGTCCGCAATCCGCAATTTCACGGCGCCGCCTCCCGGAAGAACTGCTCGATCCCCCGCGCGATCCCGCGCGCATACCGCCACTGCCCGTCCGCCCTCGCCAGCATGGCGTCCTGTTCCGGGATCATCATGAAGAGCCCCTCGGTGAGCGCGGACGGCATCCAGGGATTGCGGACCAGCGCGTAGTCGCCGCGGCCGATGCCGAGATCGCGCAGACCAAGCTCGGCGATCAGCGCGCGGTCGAGCGCGCGCGCGAGGGCCGCGCCGCGGGGATGGAAGTAGTAGACGCTGGTTCCGTTATTCACGAAGGGGTTCACACCGTCGGGCAGCGCGTTGGCGTGGATGGACACGAGCACGTCGGCGTCATGCCGCTCCGCGAACTGCGTGCGCGGATAGAGGTCGAGCGGCAGGCTGTCGGTGCGCGTGAGCAGGACGCGGGCGCCCCGCTCCTCGAGCAGCCGCCGCGCCTTCTCGGCGACGGCGAGCATGGCGGCCGGCTCGCGCTGCCCCGACGGTCCCGTCGCACCGAGCGGCGGATGCCCGGGATCGAGCACGATCGTGCGGCCCGCGAGGGGACGCCGCCGGTCGATGGCGGGGGGCCGCCGAATCTCGAGGAGCAGGTCGCGCCCGCTCCAGCGGGTCCGGTAGCCCCACAGCGGTTCGGCCAGCATCAGCGTGATCGTGGTCTCGTCGGCGGCCGGCTGCGCGTAATGCATCCGGCTCACGAACCCGCCGCTCGAGCCGTGCTGCATCCAGTTGATGTCGGAGGCCACCCCGTATAGCCGCAGGGTGAGCCGCCGCTCCCCTTCCTCTATCTGATAGGGCACACGGGCGGGGAGGGGCACACGCAGCACGACCGACCGCCCGCTTCGCCCGGGCGAGAGCCGCACCGATCCCACGCGACCCCCGGGCGGCGGCGTGCCCGGCGGCAGGGCTACGACGTCGGAGGCGTTCACCCATGCTTGGGCGGCGCGCGAGAGCTGCAACCGCACCTGGTCGCGCCAGCGCCCCGAGACCACGGCGGTGGTGCCGTAGCGGAAGAACCAGTGATAGGTGCCGTACGGGACGGCCTTGCCGGGAGTGAGACTGTCGCTCATGCCCGTCCCCCCCGTGTCGTCGTTCAGCATGACGACGAGCGGATGGGCGCGGTCGAGCGTGTCGACGGTGAGCGGCCAGACCGCCCGCGCGGTGTCGCCGTTCAGCGCCACTTCCAGCACGGCCTCGCGCAGCGGCTGCGCCCGCAGCCAGGCGATGTAGCGGTCGGGCTCGGGCGGCAGGCGGTAGGCGGCGCTGTCGATCGAGAACGCGCGGATGCCCCACGCGGGCTCGCCGGGCAGCGAATCGGCGACGAAGGGAACGATTTGCTCGGCGCCGACCCGCAGCCGGACGCGCGCGCCCGGGGCGGCGCGCACGGCCAGCCGGATCCCCTCCCCTGCCGGCGCGACGATCGTGTCTGTCGGCGTGAAACTGGTCGTGTCGATCCAGGGAACCCGCTCCGCCGGCGGCCGGAATCGCGGGGCGATGCGCGTCACGAACGTGGTCTCGTGCACGGCCGTCGGCGTGCGCGCGACGAGGTGAAACTGCGCCAGCGTGTCGTCGGGCAACGGCACCCACGCGAGCCACGACCCGTTGGGATGGACGGGGACCGGCCGGCCGTTCACGGTGAGGGTCGCCGCGCCGCGCGCGCTGCTCACGTTGCCGAACAGGAACGACGAATCGTGCGCCTGGATCGGCGCGGCCGTGTCGGGATAGACGATGCGAATGTGGAGCGCATCGCGCGCGGGCGGCGGTGTTGCGCGATCGCGACGGGACGCGGCCGCGCAGCCCGTGGCCACGAGCAACAGCGCGGCGCGGACGAGTCGCATGGGCGCAAGGTATCATCGCCCCTTTCGACCCGTCAATTTGCCCAATAGATTGGCCTTTCTTACCTTATGCGCCCGATGGAGCACGCCCGCCCATGAGCGTCTGCAAGTATTGCGGCCGGCAAAACGCAGCCGGGGCGCACTTCTGCACCGATTGCGGCAAGCCGCTGACGGCGGCGGCGGCCGCCCGGGTTGCGGCGGTGGCCGCGGCGGAAGGGGGCAGCGGCGGCGGG
>JBOHSP010000019.1:0-7110 GCA_050733275.1 Gemmatimonadales bacterium | reverse complement strand
GCCGAGCGCCACGAAGGCGGGGCGCGCGCCGCGGCGCGGCGGGGGCGGCTCGGGCCAGAGAGGCGGCGGCGGCACGCTCGCGTCGTGCGAGGCCGGCATCCAGCGGTCGCGCGCCACGCCGAGCAGCACGGTGCCACGCTCCTGCGCCACCGCGATCGCCGCGGCTACGGTCGATCCGGGGTCCAGCCCTTCGGGGGCGAGCACGATGACGCCGTCCGGCGGCGTCGTGGCCGAGAGCTGCTCCAGGCCTGCGGGCGAGACGTACAGCAGCAGCAGCGCCCCTTCGAACCGGAAGCCGGTGTGCAGCCGGCGCCAGCGCGCGTTGGCGTAGAAGTCCGCTGGCCTGGCGGTGTCCGATCCCGCGGAGATAAAGAAGACGCCATCCACCTCGCGCGCGGCGCGGGCGAGGGACACGCCGTATTCGAACGCGTCGACGATGCCGTCCCCCGGCTCCAGGCCGACGGTTTCGTGCAGGGACGGCTCGTCGAGCCGGAGATCGACGAGGGCGACGCGCCGGCCGCCGCCGTCGCGGGCGGCAATGCGCGCGATGTCCCACGCGGCCTTGGCGCTCCACGCGCGCTCCGCGGTTGCCACCACCAGCGCAACCAGAGCCTGCCCGTCGACGAGCGGCGGGACGAGATGGCCGAGACGGGAGAGCGGGAGCTGCCGGTAGGCGGCGATCATTGCTCCGGCTGGTAGATCCAGAACGGCCGCCCCAGCCGCCGCCCGATCGCCTCCGCCTGCGCCCGTGTCGCGTACGGCCCGAGCACCACGCGGTAGCCGTCCTCCGCGAACTGCGGCGGCAGAACGCGCGCCGCGAGGCCGGCGCGCGTCAGGTCCTGCGCCAGGCGCTCCGACCACTCGGGATTGCGCGACGTGGAGACCTGCACGTAGAGCGGTCCCTCGGCGCCCAGCGTGTCGGCGTCGGTGGCATCGGCGGTGGCGCGCGCCGGCCCCTCGCCGGCGCTGCCGCGCGGCAGCCAGGTCGAAAGCACCCACAGATCGGCCGCGCCGTTTTTCACCCGACCGGTCTCGACCAGGGAGTCGGGACGCATCGCGATGACATCGCCGCGATGTCGGAACACGAGCGAGCCGTTGGTGGAGATCGCGGGGAGGTCCGGCTGCCACGTCGTGGGGATGGCGCCGGTATGGCGCGTGGTCGGCAGATCCACGATCCACGTCGAATCGCCCGTGGCCGGCCGGGCCAGCAGCCAACGGCCCAGCGGATCGAGGCGCAGCGCCGCGGCGGCGCCGGGCAGGGCCACGCCGTCCAGCTCGCGCCGCCCGTAGCGGTCGAGCACCGCCAGGCCGGGCTGGCCGCGGCGCGCGACGTAGATGCGATGCCCGGATGGCGAGAAGGCGAGCGCGCGGGGCTGGTCGGCGAGCTCCACGGCCTCCGGCTCGCCGCGCCCCAGCGGATCGTAGAACGTCACGCCGGAGTCACTCGCCACGGCGATGAGGTCGCCCCAGCGCGTCGCGGCGACGTCGCCGCCCGCCGCGATCTCCCGCACCACGGGCGGCTGGTCGGCGGCCGCGACGAGCAGACGCGTCGGCTCCTGCGGGATCACGCCGACGAGGCGCTGATCCGTCGAACCGAAGAGGTCGCGCGGGGTGCCGTCGAGGGGTCGGGGCCAGGCGAACCGCGTGCGCCGCGACAGCGACACCACGTGGCGCTGGTCGTCCACCGCGTATAGCGTGCCGTCGGCGCCCAGCGCCGCCTGCACCACGGCGGTCGCGACCGTGTCGACCCGCCCGCTCCCGAGGTCGAGCGCGAGCAGCTCCTTGGTGTCGGTAGCCACATAGAGGAACTCCGCCTCCGCGTCGATCCCCACCACCCGCTCGAGGGCGGGCAGGCGTCCCCGCATCGCGCCCGGGATCTCGGTGAACTGCGGCAGGCGATAGAGACGGGGGGGCCCCCCCTTGGCGGGTAGCCGGATGGCCGTCCCCGTCGAGCGACCCAGCAACTGCCTAATCGGTTGGGGATCTTGAGCTTGCGAAGACGACCCGCCCGGCTGCCGGGGGCCACAGCCCCACAGCGCGAGCGTCGCGACGAGAAGGAAGCGGAAGGTAGGCAAGTGGCCTCGCCGGACAAGATAGACAACCGGACTGGCCATTGCAACTGTTTTACTGGTACGGAGTTAGAACGTTGGACCGAGACTCACCGTCCAGTACGCCTTATCGCGCGGCCGGTCCATCGGCTTGGTGTAGTCGAGCCGCAGGATGAGCAGGTTGAACACGTTGGCTCGTATCGAGGCACCCCAGCTCTTGAGGGGGGCCCGCACCAGAGCGGGGCTCTCGCCGGTCTTGCGCTCCCATTTCAGTGTGGTGGCATTGCTCCAGGCGACACCGATGTCGAAGAAGATCGCGCCCTCGATCGGCGGGAAGCCGATCGGCAGGAAGCCCAGCACCAGGCTGCGGGTCAGGGGGAAGCGCAGCTCGATGTTGGCGACCGCGATCCGCGCCCCGAGGAGCTGATCGAGCTCGGGACACCCGGTCCGCGACGTGGGACCACCGGGATCGGGATCGGGGGTGCATTCGCTGTCCCGGAACGACCCGTACGTGTAGCCGCGCAGCAGCTCGGTCGTGCCGAGGAAGACGGGGAAGCGGTCGGCGTCGCGGCCCAACCGGCCGAACACGAGCCCGCGCACCGCGAGGGTGAACGGCCGGAAGAAGATGTAGCGCCGGTAGTCGGCGAGGCCCGACGTGAACTGCCAGCGCCCGAAGGACGGCGCGATCTGGAACCGCGACCGCCGTCCCGCGAACGGCCCGACGTACCCGAACAGGGCGTTGTCGTAGACGTGCGAAATGGACGGTTGGATGAAGGAGACGGACGGCCCGTCGCGGTTCACGTAGCGCTGCCCGAGGAAGGCGCCCGTCGCCGCGTCGAACGCGGTTTCCAGTGTGAGCGTGGCCTCCGAGATGTTCACGGCGTGGAGGCCGAACTCCATGCGGGCGAAGCGGCTGAACGGGTAGTAGGACTCGGCGAACACGTCGCGAATCACGAAGCGCCGGATGCTCTGGCCGAATACGTCGACCGAATCGTACACGGGGTCCGGGCGGCGCTCACGGGTGCTCCCGCCGTAGAAGTACAGCGGCTCCTGGGAGAGGCCAACCGCCCAGTTCAGGCGGCGCGACTGGTTGACGTAGACCCCCAGGAACTGTGCTTCGCTGATCCGGCCGTTCACCGCGCCCGACAGGATGATCGTGCGGTTGCCGAGGATGTCCGAGAGCGCGATCGCCGTGCCGCCGAAAAAGCCGCGGCCGAAGTTGTCGCGCTGGTAACCGACCGTGGGCCGCACCACGTAGTCCGCCGTGAAGCGGACGCGGTACGGCTTGAACGTGAACTCGCTCGTGTCCGGCAGCTCGAGCGTCTGCGAATCGAGCAGCTCGCGGATCGACACCGGGGCGGGCACGGCGGACGACTCTGCCGGCTCCGGCTCGGCCGACGGCCGGAAGCCGTCTGGCGTGCGATACACCGAGATTCCCTGGCCGGGCTGCGCCGCCGTCGGCGCGGTGAAGGCCGCGGTGACCGCGGTGCTGTCGCCGAGAGCGCCGGCCGGGAGGCGGTCGCCGGGGCGGGCGAGCAGCGCGCTGTCGCGCCGCTCGGCCGCCAGCAACGACGTGACGGGAGGCTCGGCGGGCGCGCGGTACGGTGCCCGGCGCAGCGAGCGCGGGTTGTCGATCGTGTACACGCTGAACTGCGAGTCTTCGTAATAGACGAACGCGAGGCGGTCGGATTCGCGTGCCCACGTCAGCACCGGGGACAGCGGCACGATGCCCTGGACGCCCGTGAAGAGGTTGGTGAGCTGATAGGTCTGCGCGTCGTTCAGGTCGTAGAGATAGACGTTGCTGATGCCGGTCCGATCCGATACGAACGCGATCGCACGGCCGTCCGGCGACCAGACCGGGTTGATGTTCTTGCCGTCGTCCATCCCCTTCAGGAACTCGATCGCGCCGGTCTCGAGGTCGTACAGCGCGATGCGGAGGTTGCCGAACCGCAGCGTCTCGAAATCGGTCTCGGGGCCGCGATCGGTGACGAAGGCGACCGTCCGGCCGTCCGGCGACCAGGCGGGGTGCAGGTCGGCGTACTTGTCCGTCGTGAGCCGGCGCAGCCCGGTGCCGTCGCGGTTCACGATGAACAGATCCGAGAGGCCGCCGTCGAACCCCGTGAAGACGAGCTGCTCGCCGTCGGGGGACCAGTGGGGCGTCTGCAGGCCGTTGAGCGGCACCGTGATGCGGCGCTCCTCGCCGCCGCGGCGCACGTCGAGCAGGACGAGGTCGTCGCGGTCCTGGCGCTTGGCCGCGATCGCGAAATAGCGGCCGTCGGGCGAAAACGTCCCCGCCGAATTGATGAAGCGCAGGCTCTCGAAATCGTTGTTCATCGTCGACTTCACCAGGCGCCGTTTGACCCGGCCGGTCTCGGCGTCGGCGAGCCAGAGGTCGATGAAGAAGCCGCCTTGGTCGCCGAAAAAGGCGAGCTCGCGTCCGTCGGGCGTGAGGGCGGGCGCGAGGAAGATGCGGCCCTCGGAGCGGCGCTGCGTGAGTGTCGGCTGCGCGATGCGGCGCGCGCGGTAGTGCTGCCCGAGCTGCGGCAGGAACGTGATCTGGACGGCGTCGCGCCAGTCGGCCGAGAGCTCCTCCAGGGTGCGGCCGATCGCGCGCTTGAAGGCCTGCTCCACCCCGGACGAGACCGAGGTCTGCAGGATCTCGCCGATCACCTCGTCGCCCCAGCGCTCGCCGACGTAGGCCCAGATCGCCTGCCCGTAGCGGTACGGGAACACGGTCGGGTCGTAGGTGAGCTCCTCGATCGTGGGCAGGTGCCCCTCGAGCGCCGCGTCGCGCAGCCACATCCCCGTTTCGGGATCGATGCCGCCACGCGACAGGTAGGCGGCCATCCCCTCCATGAACCACCCCGGCGGGTTCACGGCGATGAGCGTCTGCAGCCCGCCGCCGGGGCGGCCGCGGCTGAAGATGTCGTACTGGAAGGCGTGCACCATCTCGTGCTGCAGCACTTCTTCGAACTCGGCGTAGGACCCGGTGAACGGGATCACCATGCGGTGCTTGAAGAACTCGGTGACGCCGGCCACGCCTTCGCTGATCTGCTCCTGGACCGCGTTGGTCTGCTGGAACTCCGAGTGCGACGCGTAGAGGATGATCGGCTTCCGGCTCTGAAACTTGTGGTGGAAGATGCGGGACAGCCGTTCGTAGGCGCGCTCCGCCATCCGGGCGGCATCGAGCGCCGCCTCGCGCTCCTGCGGATAGAAGTAGACGTCGAAATGCTCGGTCTGAATGATTTTAAAGTCGAAGCGGCGGTACTGGACTTTGTTCTGGCCGAAGTACTGCGCCGCCAGCGGCGCCGCGCCGAACGTGATCCACGCCACCAGCCCGCCCCAGGCCGCCAACCGCACGAGGTGTCGCATCGCGTTATCCTTTCGCCCCGGTCCCGCCGCCTTCCATAGTCACCAGCGGGGCGTCGCTCCACAACCGCTCGAGCTGGTAGAAATCCCGCAGTTCGGGGTGAAACACGTGCACGACGAAGTCTACGTAATCGAGCAAGACCCAGCGCCCCTGCGCCAGCCCCTCCACATGGTGCGGCGCGACGCCCAGCGGCGCCAGCGCGCTCACCAGGTGATCGGCCATGCCGCGCACGTGCGCGTCGGAGGTGCCGGATACGATGACGAAGTAATCCGTTGCCTCGCACAGCCCGCGCAAATCGAGCACCACCGGGTCCAGCGCCTTGCGATCGGCCAGCGCATCGACGACGCGCTGGAGTCCCTGGGGCGGCTTCGCGGCCCCCCCGCTCCCCCCGCCTCCTCCGCGCCGCCCCCGGCTAGTCATGGCCGGCTTCCACGGCCTTACTCCTCCCGGACGACCGTGATCCGTAGCTCGGGGCGTACGTCGGGATGGATCTTCACACCCACCCGGAAATCGCCGAGCGAACGGATCGGCTCGGGGAGGTCGATCTTGCGCTTGTCCACGTGAACGCCCAGCTCCTCGAGGCGGCGCTGGATGTCGCCCGCCGTCACCGAGCCGTACAGCTTGTCCTCTTCGCCCACCTTGACCGGGAACGTGAGGTGTACGTCGGCGAGACTGGCGGCCTCGGTTTCGGCGGCGCTCTTTTCGACGGCCCGCTGCTTGGCGACGCGCTCGCTCTCGTAGGCCACGCGCTGCTTGTTGGCGTCGGTCGCCGGGTACGCGAGGCCCTTGGGGAGCAGGTAGTTGCGGGCGTAGCCGTCTTTGACCTTGACGATCTCGCCGGCTTTCCCGACGTGCTGCACGTCTTCCCGCAGAATGATCTCCATGTCGTCCTCAGGGTGCGTTGGTCGGGCGCGCGCTCCCGTCGCTGCCCCCGCTGCCGCGGGTCCAGCGCGAGAGCCGGCGCCGGTACTCGTACCAGGTATCGGTGATCCCCAGCGTGCCCAGGCCGGGGATCAGAAACAGCAGCGGCAGCGCGAGCGCGGCGGCGGCGGCCGCCGCGATCGTCAGCGCCGCCGCCGAGATGCCGAAGACGTCGGCGAATGCCGCGACGATCGCGGCGCCGCGCAACACGTATAGCGCGGTCAACACGAAGCCCACGTTCGCGCCCGCGATCTCGATCACGTCCGCGCTCCTGCCGGCGAGCGGCAGCACGAGCAGGGCGAGCCAGACCACGACCCCCCAGACCCACCCGTCGCTGAGCCGGAACTCGCGGAACGGCGCCGCCGGCGCGCCCAGCGGCGGCGTGGCGAGCGCGAGATGCCAGCGCCACGCCAGGGCGAGGCCGGCCAGCGTCTGCAGCGCCAGCACGCCCGGCGTCGTGACGCTGACGAACCGCACGACCGGTTCATAGAGGCTGGCGGCGTCGGGCGTGCGCTCCAGGATGAAGCGCATGTCGAGCCCAGTCTCCCGCGTCGCTTCCCAGGCGAGGGCGCGCCATCCTTCCATACCCCAGAAGGCGTGCACGAGGAGGCCGGTCGCGGCGCCGCCCGCGAGCGTGGCGCGGGTGGCCTGCCGCAGCACGGACGCCGGCCACAACAGGACGACCGTCACGAACGCCGCCGTGACGAGCACGATGTAGGCGCTGGTGGCGCCCGCGAGCCGGGGCGCCGCGGCGGCGCCGCTGCTCCACAC
>JBOHSP010000018.1:0-6841 GCA_050733275.1 Gemmatimonadales bacterium | reverse complement strand
TGGTGCAACGACGCGAAGCGCCGCGGCGCGGCGCTGTCCGTCGGGCTGGTCGGCAACTGCGCCGAGGTCCTTCCCGGGCTCGTGCAACGCGGATTCGTCCCCGACGTGGTCACCGACCAGACGTCGGCGCACGATACGCTGCATGGCTACGTCCCTGCGGGCACTTCGCCGGTCGCAGCGGTGGTGTTGCGGCGCCGGGCGCCGGACGAGTACCAGCGGCGGGCGCGCGAAAGCATCGCGGCGCACGTGCGCGCGATGCTCGACCTGCAGCGCCACGGCGCGGTCGTGTTCGACTACGGCAACAACATTCGCACGGAGGCCCGCGACGCCGGCGTCGGGGACGCGTTCACCATCCCCGGATTCGTCCCCGAGTACATCCGGCCGTTATTCTGCGAGGGGAAGGGGCCGTTCCGCTGGGTGGCGCTGTCGGGGGAAGCGCGCGACCTGCACCGCACCGACGAGCTGGTGCTCGAGCTGTTTCCCGAGAACGCGCCGCTGTGCCGCTGGATCAGGCTGGCCCGCGAGCGCGTGGCGTTCCAGGGACTGCCGGCGCGGATCTGCTGGCTGGGGCAGGGGGAACGCGCCCGGTTCGGCGGCGCGCTCAACGCCCTGGTCGAGCGCGGCGAGGTCTCCGCGCCCGTCGTGATCGGCCGCGACCACCTCGACACCGGCTCCGTCGCCTCGCCGTTCCGCGAGACGGAGGGGATGCGGGACGGGTCGGACGCCATCGCCGACTGGGCCGTTCTCAACGCGCTGCTCAACACCGCGTCGGGGGCGTCGTGGGTCTCGTTCCACCATGGCGGCGGCGTGGGGATCGGCAACTCGCTGCACGCGGGGCAGGTGAGCGTGGCCGACGGCACCGCCGCCGCGGGCCGGCGCCTGGAGCGCGTGCTCACGAACGACCCGGGCATCGGCATCGCGCGGCACGCCGACGCCGGGTATCCGGAGGCGCTGGCCGCGGCCCGCCGCCACGGGATCCGGCTGCCGCTGGGCGAGCCGCGGCCGGAGCCGCTCGACTGAAAACCCTGCTCGTGGGCGCGCGACAAGTCGTCACGTGCCGCGGGCCGGCACGGGGCCGCCGCGGCGCGGAGATGGCGCAGCTCGAGGTGCTGGAGGATGCGGCCGTGTTGATCGATGGGGACCGCATCGTCTGGGTGGGGGCGCGGGCGGACGCGCCCCGGCATTCGGAACCCGTAGAAGTTTCCGGCGTGCTGTTCCCCGGTTTCATCGACTGCCATACGCATGCGGTGTTCGGCGCCCCGCGCCTCGACGATCACGAGCGCCGGGCCCTCGGCGCCGACTACCAGGCGATCGCGGCCGGGGGCGGCGGGATTCTGCAGTCGGTGCGCGACGTGCGGGCGCGCCCCGAGGCCGACTTGGTCGCGCTCACGCGGCACCGGCTCGCGATGCTGCTCGCGCACGGCGCCACGACGATCGAGGCGAAGTCGGGATACGGGCTCGAGCTCGCCGCCGAGCTCAAGCAACTGCGCGTGCTGCGCCGGCTCGCGGCCGAGCGGACCCCACCCGTCACCCTCGTGCCGACGTTTCTGGGCGCGCACGAAGTGCCGCCCGAATACCGGAAGGATCGCGCCGCGTACGTGCGACTGCTGTGCGACGAGATGATTCCCGCCGTGGCCCGCGAAGGGCTGGCGCGCGCGTGCGACGTCTTCTGCGAGCCCGGTGTGTTTGCGACGGCGGAGAGCCGCGCCATTCTGACCGCCGCGCGCCGCCACGGGCTCGCGCTCAAGCTCCACGCGGACGAGCTGGACGGATCGGGCGGCGCCGAGCTCGCGGTCGAGCTGGGCGCGCTCTCGGCGGATCATCTGGCTGCGGTGTCGGACCAGGGGATCCGTGCCCTAGCGGCGAGCGAAACCGTCGCCGTGCTCCTGCCCGCGACCATGGTGTTTCTCGGCAGACAGACCCAGGCCCCTGCCCGGCGGCTGATCGAGGCGGGCGCGGCGGTGGCGCTCGCCTCCGACTTCAATCCCGGCTCATCCCCGACGGTGGGGCTGCCGCTGGTGATGGCGCTCGCGGTATCACAGCTGGGCCTGCGACACGCGGAGGCCGTGACGGCGGTTACCGTGAACGCCGCCGCGGCGCTCGGCCTGGCCGCCGAGCGGGGACAGATCGCGCCGGGGTTCGTGGCCGATCTCGTCGTGGCGGCCGTGGACGACTGGCGTGAGGCGGCATATTGGATGGGGGCCAACGTCGTAAGCGCCGTCTGGACAGCGGGTTCGGCTTGTCCCTCCCTCACGGCCCCGGTATCTTAGTGTTTCCATGCCCAAACTCGAGCAACTGAAGGAAAAGGCGAAGAGTCTCGAAGGGCGAGACCCCCGCAAGGCGGTGGATTTCTGGCTCGAGGCCCTGAAGACGCAGGAGCTGCAGGGGGAGCCCAACCCCGATCTCTCGATCTACAACCGCATCGGTGACCTCTTTATCAAGCTGAAGGAACCCGGGCAGGCCGCGGATTACTACGATCGCGCGGTGGACAAGTACGCTGAGCTCGGCTTCCACAACAACGCGATCGCGATGTGCAACAAGGTGCTGCGCAACGCGCCGGCGCGGCAGGCGACCTATCTCAAGCTGGCGAAGCTGTACGCGGCCAAGGGATTCATCGCGGAGGCCAAGCAGAATTTCGTCGAGTACGCCGAGCGGATGCAGCGCGCCGGCAAGATCGAGCAGGCGTTCGCGGCGCTGAAGGAATTCACGGACATCTCGCCGGAGAGCGAGAATCTGCGGGAGATGCTGGCCGAACACCTGCAGATGTACGGCGGCGAGGCCGGCCGGCGAGCGTCGGCGCCGCGGCCCAGCGCGCCGAAGCCCGCCGCCCCGAAGCCGCCGCCTGAGGATGCGGCGAAGTCCGGCAAGCGCAAGACGTCGAGCCTGGTCTTCCTCGATCTCGACGAGCCGAGTCCGCGCGGCAAGACGGCCGGGGGCGCGCAGCCGCCCGCGCCTGCATCCCGCTCCGCCGCACCGTCCGCGCCGCGGCCCACGGAGCCGGACGAGCTGGAGATCGAGACCACGAGCCTCGCCGACGACGCTCCAGCGGACGAGCCGGAAAGCGGGGGGATGCTCGAAGGACTGGAGACGACGCACGCCGACTTCGGCCAGGTCAGCCGGTCCGCGCCCAGTACGCCGTCGATCCGTGAGGAGGTAACGCCGCAGGACCTCGACCTCGAGGCGCTGCCCGAGCTGGAGCCGACCGCGGCCGACGCGGAGGAGGGTGCCGCGGGACTCGACGACGCCGATCTCGTCTTGGACGGGAACGTGGACGACGAGCCGCCGGCGCCGCCCCCGGCGCCCAAGCGTCGATCGCTGGGCCGTCCGGCGACTCCGTCCGGGCCGTCGCCGGTGAAGCCGGTCGTGCCCAAGCGGCCGACCGCGACGCCGCCCTCGCCTCCGCCGTCCGCGCCGCCCAAGCGCAAGGGCCCGATCGAGGTGCCGCCGCTCGAGCTCGAGCCCGACTTCGAGACGGCGACGAGGCATGCGGACCACGACGTGGATGATGAGCCGCTGGTGATCGAGGGAGGGCACGAGCATCCCAGTTTCGTGCAGACCGAGGACGATACATCGATCTCGGTGGGGCGCCGCTCGGGGTTCATCGATCTGGGGCTCGACGGGGTGGTGAATCAGGGCGACCAGACCAGTTCGCTCGTGTTCTCCAACATCGAGAACGCGCCGGCGGCGCCGGATATCGAGGAGCTCGAGGCGCGGGTGGCGGACAATCCCGACGACCCCGAGGCGCATCAGGCGCTGGGTGAGGCGCTGATCGAGTCGGGCGAGCGCGCGCGCGGCATCGAGGAGCTGGATCTTGCCACTGCGGGGTTCGAGAACGCGGGCGATCTCACGCAGGCGCGGGATCTCGTCGACGAGATCCTGCGGCTCGATCCGAACAGCGTGCGGCACCGCCAGAAGGCGGTGGAGTTCTCCTTCAAGGCGGGCGACAAGCCGCGGCTGGTCGACGCGTATCTCGAGCTGGCGGACGCGTTGCTGCGCTCGGATCTGCCGGAGAAGGCGCGCGCCGTGTACGAGCGCGTGGCCGAGCACGATTCCGGCAACGAGCGGGCACGCGCCGCCCTCACCATGCTGGCCCCGCCGGCCGCCGCCGCCGCGCCGGCGCCGGAGCGCAAGGTGAAGGCGAAGGACGCCAAGATGAAGGTCCGCGACGAATCGGCGGCGAACGGGGATTTCGTCGACCTCGGCGCGTGGCTCAGCGACGACGAGCCCGCCGAGAAGGACACGCGGATCACGGTGGAGGACGAGGAGCCCACCGGCGACGAGGAGCGGGACTTCCAGGACATGCTGGCGCGCTTCAAGCAGGGGATCGACGAGAACATCGACGAGACCGATTTCCAGTCGCATTACGACCTGGGCGTCGCGTTCAAGGAGATGGGGCTGCTCGATGAAGCGATCGCCGAGCTGCAGAAGGCGCTGCGCGCGCCGGAGGGCAAGCTGCGCACGTCCGAAATGCTGGGCATCTGCTTCTTCGAGAAGGGCGCCTACGGCGTGGCGGAATCGATCCTGCGCCGCGGCCTCGAGCTGCCGGCGTCGGGCGATCAGGCGCGGCTGGGCATTCTGTACTGGCTGGGGCGCGCGCTGGAGCAGCAGGGCAAGAAGACCGATGCGCGCGACTTCTACGGCCGGGTGTTCGCCGTGGACATCCGGTTTCTCGATGCCGAGCAGCGCGTGCAGGCGCTCGCCAAGGCGAAGTGACGTGAGCCAGCAGGTCGCCGGCGTCACGCTGCGCGATGTGCAGCGTCCCGTGGCCGCGGAGCTCGAGCGGGTGGTGGACGAGCTGCGGCGTCTCATCGCCGCGCCGTTCCCGGTGGTCGACGAAGTCAACGAGCACCTGCTGCGCATGAAGGGGAAGCTGTTTCGCCCCACGCTCCTGCTGCTGAGCAGCCAGGCGGCCGGCCTGCAGGACCCCCGGGCCCTCACGCTCGCCGCCGTGGTCGAGCTGATCCATCTCGCCACGCTGGTGCACGACGACTCGGTGGATCACTCGGTGCTGCGCCGCGGCCTGCCCACGATCAACGCGCTGTTCTCGCATCAGGTGGCGGTGATCATGGGCGACTATCTGTACTCGCGGGCCATCATCGAGCTGGTGCAGCTCGACGATCGCGAGGCGCTGCGGGTGCTGGCGCGCGTGACGAACGAGATGACCGTGGGGGAGATGCGGCAACTCGAGGCCCACGACAAGCTCGCCTATGGCGAGGAGGCCTACGACGAGCTGATTCGCGCCAAGACGGCGTCGCTGTTGTCGGGCGCGTGCGAGGTCGGCGCGCTGGCCGCGCCGGCCGCCTACCGCCAGGCGTTGGCGCGCTTCGGGATGCTGCTGGGGATGGCGTTCCAGATCACCGACGACCTGCTCGACTACACGCAGCCGGAAGCGGTGACGGGGAAGCCGTCGGGGCTCGATCTGCGCGAGCACAAAGTGACGCTGCCGCTGATCGCGGCGCTGCCCCGGATGCCCGCCGACGGACGCCGCGTCGTCGAGCAGCTGATGGCGTCGGCCGAGCCGTCGGACGAGCTGGTCGCCGACGTGATCCGCCGCGTCGAGGCGGCCGGCGGCCTGGAGACGGCACGGCAGCGGGCGCTCGACCTCGCGCAGCGGGCCGAGGCGGAGCTCGACATCCTGCCGCCGTCCGCCGCGCGCGAGGCGCTGCAGGGCAGCATCGCGTACGCCGTGGAACGGCGTAGCTAGCCGTGCCCCACGGACCGCGGCGTCCCGGGTTCTATTTAGGGGTGCTCGCCGTCGGCTTCGTGGTCGGCGGACTGCTGCACGCGTTCCTGCGGCGCTTTCTGCCGCAGGGACCGGCGCGAGAAGTGTTCACATGGTCGGTGACGCCGACGATCGGGCCGGTGCATCTCGACCTGCTGGTCATGTCGATCACGCTGGGGCCGATCGGCCTCGACGTGTCGCTGCTGGCGGTGGTGGGCGTGCTCGTCGCCTACCTCATCGCCCGATCGCTCTTTTGACGGGGCTCTCATGTTCGGAAATCTGGGTTTCACCGAAATCGCGATCCTCCTCCTGATCCTGGTGCTGTTCTTCGGGGCCAAGCGGATCCCGGAGATCGGCGCATCGATCGGCCGAGGGATCAAAGAGTTCAAGCGCGGGTTGAAGAGCGAGGAGGAAGTCGAAGGCCCGCCACCGGTCCCCCGGGGCACGCTGCCGCCCCCCGCGGAGCCGCCGAAGCGCTTGAATCAGTAGCGGAGGGATCCGGCCGTGTTCGGGAATCTGGGCGCCGGCGAAATCATCGTCCTGATGCTCATCATTCTGCTCGTCTTCGGCGCCAGCCGGCTGCCGGACGCGGGCCGGGCGGTGGGGAAGGGGCTGCGCGAGTTCCGCCGCGCCCTGTCGGACGCCGAAGACAGTATCCGGCGGCTGCCCGAGGACGAGCCGCCGCGCGACGCCAAGCCCAAGCGCCTGGTGGAGTAACCGCCCCTCAGAACCCCAGGCCCACCGGCTCCTCGGTCACCGGGGTCCGGAACAACTCCTTGCGCCGGTCCACGACCTCGGCCTGCTCTCGCAGGGCGGTGAGGTACTGCTCGAAGCGCCCCTGCTGCGCGAGACCGAAGAACCGCTGTCGCTGCGCGTCGCGCTGCGCCACCCAGCGGGCGGAGTCGGCGTGCGTGCGACTCAGCACCTGGACGATGAAAACGCCGCGCTCGCCGGGGATGGGCCCGCTGCGCTCGCCGGCGCGCAGCCCGAAGGCCGCGCCGACGACGAGCGGCTCGCGCGCGAGAAACGCCGGCGGGTCGGTGCGCGCGAACGGGCCGAACGTCGTCGCCCCGGGCAGCGTCCGCGAGCCGCGCAGCGCGGCCGCGAGCGAATCGGCGT
>JBOHSP010000017.1:0-13643 GCA_050733275.1 Gemmatimonadales bacterium | reverse complement strand
GTCCAGCGATACTGCTGGAGGTTCTGGGCCCACTCGTAATAGCTCACCGTCACGCCGCCGGCGTTGGCCAGGAAGTCCGGCAACACGGTGATCCCGCGCTCCTCGAGAATCAGATCGGCCGTCGGCGTCGTGGGTTCGTTCGCGGCCTCTACCACGACCTTGCAGTCGATCGCGCGCGCGTTGGCCTCCTTCGTGATCACGCCACCCAGGGCGGCCGGCACCAGCCAGTCGCAGGGAATCGTCCACAGCTCCTCATTCGTGATGCGCTGGCCTCCGGGCCACTCCGTCACGGGACGCCCGGCCTCCCGCGTGGAGTGCGCGAGCAGGCCGGGAATGTCGAGCCCGCCGTCGTGGTGGATCCCGCCCGACACATCGCTCACCGCGATCACCTTCGCGCCCGCCTCCGTGTGCAGCAGCCGCGCCAGGTTGCTGCCCACGTTGCCGAATCCCTGGATCACGACCCGGCTGTTCCGGAGCGGGACGCCGAAGTCGCGCCCGTACGCTTCCATTATGTACATCACGCCGCGGCCCGTCGCTTCGTCGCGGCCGAGCGAGCCCCCCAGCGACACCGGCTTCCCGGTCACGACGGCGGGCGTATAGCCGTGCCGGCTCGAATATTCATCCAGGATCCAGGCCATGACCTGGGCGTTGGTGTTGACGTCGGGCGCGGGGATATCGCGGTAGGGGCCCAGGACGATGGAAATGCGCTGGGTGAAACGCCGCGTCAGGCGCTCGAGCTCGAGGCGCGACAGCTTCTTGGGGTCCACCGTGACGCCGCCTTTGGCCCCGCCGAAGGGAATGTCCATCAGGGCGGTCTTCCACGTCATGATCGTCGCGAGCCCCAGGACCTCGTCGTGATCGGCCTCCGGGTGGTAGCGGATGCCGCCTTTGCACGGGCCGCGCGCACCGTTGTGCTGGATGCGATAGCCCGTGAACACCTCGATGCGACCGTCGTCCATCCGCACCGGGACCTCGACGGTCACTTCCCGGAACGGCGAGAGCAGCAGCCGGCGCATGTAGCTCTCGAGGTTGATGAGGTTGGCGGCCCGGTCGAAATGGTTCTCGACGATGGCCTTGCCGGACATGGGTGCGCGGCTCACGGTAGCGCCCTCAGCGCCAGGGGAAGTCGGGGCAGGCAGGGGTGGGGGTCAGACGGGCCGCAGCCGGCGTTCCGCGAGGCGGGCCCCGGGATGCTGTGCGTCGGCGAGCGCGTGCGCCGGGTTCGGGGCGCGCGCCCGGCGGGTGCCCGCGTCCGTGAGCACACCGATCACGTCGGCCACGACCGCGTCGGGCGATTCCGCCGGGTGCTCGAGCGCGAGCACCACGCCGGCGCCATGCTCGGCCACCGCACCGCTGAGCCGGGTCCAGGCGCGGTCCTGCGGATCGGGACGGAGCGTGACCACGAGCGGGCTCGCCGCCGGATCGAAGCCCGGCGCGCCGGTGAGCCGGGGGTGCCCGCCGAGCCGGCTCCCGAGCTCCTCGACCCCCGGGAACGGCGGCCCCACGGGGATGAGCTGCCCGAACGCCCACCCGGCGTCGTTCGCCACTTCGACGAAGGCGGCGAGCAGGGTCTCGTCGCCCGGCGCGATCGGGCCGGGATCGGAAGCGAGCACGACGGCGCCCGTGTCCGCGAACCAGCGCTCGGCCGGGCTCAGGTCGTCGGGCTTGCGCGGCGCGTACCGCCCGTAGCGGCGGGTCACTGCGATCTCGCGCTCCGCGCTGGCGCGCTGCTCGGCGTGCTCTGCCGCCTGCGCCGCGCCCTCGAAGGCCACCTCCGCCGCCTGATACAGGCCCGCCTCGCGCAGGATGCGACCGCGCAGCTTCAGCGTCTCGGTGTGCGGCTCGAGCGCGAAGGCGCGGTCGAGCGCGAGCAGCGCCCGCGTGCGGTCGCCGATTTTGTACGCGGCGTACCCCAGCTCGTGCCAGACCAGCGCGAGATCAGGATCGGCCTCGACCGCCTGCTCGAGCTGGGCGAGCGCCTCGCCGTAGCGGCCCAGCTCGATGAGCGCCGCGCCGCGGAGCGTGTAGGCAAAGCCGCCCCCTCCTCCCGTCGCGCCGAACGCCGCGCACGCGCGCTCGGCGAGGCGCAGCGCCTCATCGGCCCGCCCGCCGGCGCGCAGCAGCTCGAAATACTCGGCCCAGCCCGCCTTGAGCTCGGGGTGCGCGGCGACGATCTCGCGATACGCCGTCTCCGCATCGCGCGTGCGCCCTTCGCGCGCCAGCCACCGCGCGCGCGCGATCGCGCGGTCGCTCGGGGCATCGGGAAACAGCTCGAAGGAGGCGGTGGTGCGCACGACCTGAATCTACGCCCGGCCGATGCGCTGGCTAGCCGAGCATCAGCGGTCTACATTTCCCCGCGCATGGACCGTGATCGGCTGCTCCGCGAGCTCGGCGACTTCCTCCGCATGCCATCCATTTCGACATTACCGGCGCACGACGCGGACTGTCGGGCCGCCGCCGAATGGGTCGCCGCCGCGCTGCGGCACCTCGGGTGCCGCGACGTGGCGTTGCTCGGCAACGAGACGCACCCGGTCGTGTGGGGCGTGGGACCGGACGTCCCGGGCGCGCCGACGCTGCTCATCTACGGGCATTACGATGTCCAACCGCCTGATCCGCTGTCCCAATGGACCACGCCGCCCTTCGAGCCCACCGTGCGCGATGGCCGGCTGTTCGCGCGCGGCGCGGCCGACGACAAAGGTCAGGTGTTCTGCCTCCTCAAAGCCATCGAATCGTGCGGCCGGCCGCCGGTCAACTTCCGGTTTCTGATCGAGGGGCAGGAGGAGTTCGGCTCGACGGTGCTCTTCGACCTGCTGCGCCGCGAGCCCGACCGCGTGCGCACCGACGCCGTGCTGGTCGCCGACATGGCCTATGTGGCGCCCGGCTGGCCGGCCGTGTACACCGCGCTACGCGGGATCTGCTACGGGGAGATCACCGTGCGCACGGCGCGCAGCGATCTCCACTCCGGCGAGTACGGCGGCGCCGCGCCGAACGCGCACGAGGAGCTGTGCCGCCTCCTCGCACGGCTCAAGGGGGAGAACGGCCGCATCAACGTGCCGGGCCTCTACGCGGCGGTGCGGCGGCCGTCGCGCACCGAGCTGGCCGCCTGGCGCAAGCTGCCGTTCCGGGAGAAGGACTTTCTCCAGCGGCGCGTGCAGGCCAAGGGCCTCACGGGCCTCAAGCAGTACTCGGTCCTGGAGCGACTCTGGGCCCTGCCGACGTTCGAGATCCACGGCATCCTGGGAGGATTCACGGGTGAGGGTGCGAAGACGGTGATTCCCGCGGAGGCGAGCGCGAAAATCAGCTTGCGGCTCGTGCCCGACCAGAAGCTCAAGACCGTGGAGCGACAGGTCGCCGCGGCGGTCAAGCGCCTCGCGCCCCGCCACGTCACCGCGACCGTCCGCTTCCTGCACGGCGCCGATCCCGCGCAGATCCCGCTCCGCCATCCCGCCTTCGCGCTGCTCGACCGGGCATTCACCGAGGTCGTCGGGCGCGGCGTCGTTCCCGCGCGGGCGGGCGGCTCGATCCCCGTCGTGCCGGCCCTGGGCGCCGGCGGCGCGGCCGTGATCCTCACCGGCATCGGCCTGCCGGACGATCGCCTCCATGCTCCCAATGAGAAGCTGGAGCTGCGACAGCTGTGGGATGGTATCGCGGTGTTCCGGCGGTTCTTCCAGCTCCTCGGGGGTTCGAACGGCCGCTAGCCGGCGAGCTTCTTGCTGGCGTTGCGGAACCTGTTGATCTCGTGCTGGGTGAGCCCCCGGCCGCCGTAGCGCTCCTCCTGCCACGGGTCGTTGTCGAGCCGGCTCCACGTCGTGACGCAGTGGATGTCGCAGACGACCGTTTTGCGGGGCAGGGCGAGCAGCTCATCGTACGACAGGCCGAACGGCCGGTCTACGAGCCCCGAGACCATGAACGTCCACTTCGTGACGTCGCCGCGCGGCACGTTGCCGTAGTGCAGCACCGGCCATCTGGTCGTCACTACCTGGCCGGGCGGCACGCGAGGTTTGGATCCCCTCACGCGTCCTTCAGGATGGGAACGATTCCGAAGGTGGTCGCGAATCCCCCAATCACCGCCGCCACGGCGTCCCGCCACAACGTGTCCCGTTTTCCGGTTCCCGTTTCCCGTTCCACCGACGTCATCTCGACGCCGGGAATACCGCACGGCACGATGCGATCGAACTGCGCCAGGTCGGTCATGACGTTGAGCGCGAAGCCGTGCCACGTGACCCACTGCTTCACATGTACCCCGATGCTCGCGAGCTTGCGCGCGCCCCCGACCCCGTCCCCTGCGGTCCACACCCCGGTGTAGCCGGGCTTGCGCCCGGCGGGAATCCCGAGCTCGGCGAGGGCGTGGATGAGCGCGTCCTCGAGCGCGCGGAGATACCAATGCAGATCCTGCCGGTAGCCGCGGAGGTCGATGATGGGATATCCGACCAGCTGTCCGGGCCCGTGGAACGTCACGTCACCGCCGCGTTCCACCTCATGGACCTCGACGCCGCCGGGCTCGAGCAGGTGCGCCGCGCGCGAGCTGCGGCCCAGCGTGACGACGGGTGGATGTTCGAGCAGCAGCAGCACATCGTGGTCGAGGTGCCCCGCGATCCGCGCCTGGGCAAGCTCGCGCTGTCGCGCCAGCGCCTCGAGGTAGGGAACCGTTCCCGCCTGGACGACCTCGAGCGTGCGAGCGGGCGTGACCGCGGGAGCGGCAGGCACGGGAGCACGGGTCACGCGGAGGGCTCCCCGGAGTCCTGCGCGGGCTGGTCATCCGTGCCGCGGCCCCGGTCGGCCCAGCGGCTGCCCGCCACGCCGACCGCCAGGGTGAGCGCGAGCCACACGACGAGGCCGATGAGTCCGAAGAGGCCGTCGACCGGGGCGGCGAGGAACCCGACCAGAATCGCCCCGACGGCGGCCAGCACGGCGATGACGCCGCGCTGCCAGAGGTTCTCGACCGCCCAGCTCCGGTACCAGCTGTAGCCGCCTCCGACGCCGACGGCGAGGATGAGGCCCGCGGTCAGCGGATCGGGCGCCGATTCCCGGTACAGGGCGGGGTCGAGCCGCTCCCGCATGATGCCGGCGATGACCTGCGCGGCGGTGAGGCAGGCGCCCCCGAACCCGATGCCCGTGGTCAACGAGCCGAGCCCCAGCGCGAGCGGGTCCTTCGCGGCCCGCGCGTCGGTCACACGTGCACCACCCGGCCGAGCGCGTCGAGCGTCGCCTCGGCGATGGCTTCCGACATCGTCGGATGCGCGTGAATGGCGAGATCGACCTCCTCGACTGTGTATTCGTTCTCCCGCGCCACCGTCAGCTCGTGGATCATCTCGGAGGCGTGCGCGCCCACGATGTGCGCCCCCAGGATCTCGCCGTACTTCTTGTCGCGGATGATCTTCACGAATCCCTCGGTCTCCCCGGTGCCGCGGGCGCGGCCGTTGGCGGAGAACGGGAAGCGGCCCACGACGTAGTCGAGCTTCTTCTCCTTGCACTGGTCCTCGGTCAAGCCGATGCTCGCGACTTCGGGGTGGCAATACGTCACGCTGGGCACGTTGTCGTAGCGGATCGGATGTGGTTTCCGTCCCGCGATGATCTCGGCGACGTGCACCCCCTCGCGGCTGCCTTTGTGCGCGAGCATGGGCGGCCCCGCGACGTCGCCGATCGCGTAGTACCCCGCGGCCGTGGTCTGGAGGTTGGCGTCGACCTTGATGAAGCCCCGTTCGGTGAGCTGGATGCCGCACTCCTTGAGCCCGATGTTCTCGGTGTTGACGGCGCGCCCGGCGGCCATCAGCACGGCGGCTACCGCCACCTGGCGGCGCTCGCCGCCGGCCTCCACGTCGAGCGTGACCTTGTCCTTCCCCACGGTCGCCTTCGTGACCTTCGCGCCCGCGATCACCTCGATGCCGCGCTTCTTGTAGCTCTTGGCGAGGACGTCGGAGGCCTCCGCGTCCTCGAGTGGCAGGATGCGCGGCAGCGCTTCCAGGAGTGTGACCTTCACGCCAAACGCATGAAAGATGTCGGCGAACTCCATCCCCACCGCTCCCGCGCCGACGACGGCCAGGGATGACGGCACCGTCTCGAGCAGCAGCGCCTCGTCCGACGAGATGACGGTGGTCTTGTTGATCTCGAGCCCGATCTGCGGCAGGCCCTTGACCCGCGAGCCGGTGGCGACCACCACGGCCTTTTTCGCCTCCAGGACGTCGTTCCCGACCTTGACTTTGCGGCCGGGCTGGAGTGTGCCCGTGCCCTTCACGACCGTGATCTTGTTCTTTTTCATCAGGAACTCGACGCCCTTCGAGTTCTGGTCGCTGACCTTGCGGGAGCGCTTCATCGCGACGCCGTAGTTCGTCTTGACGCTCGCGGCCTCCACGCCGAAGTCCTTGGCCTCGCGCACCAGGTTCGCGAGGTAGGCGGAGTGGAGCAGGGCCTTGGTGGGAATGCAGCCGATGTTGACGCACACGCCGCCGAGCTTCTCCTGCTCGACCACCGCGACGCTCGAGCCGAGCTGCGCCGCGCGGATCGCGCAGACGTAGCCGGCGGGGCCGCCTCCCAGCACGATGACGTCAAATGTGGCCACTACACGCTCCGGATTGCGGATTTCAGATTGTGGATTGCGGATTGTCGCGGATGGCTCCAATCGCCAAATCCGCAATCCGCAATCCGCAATCGACAATTACAGCATCGCCAACGGATTCTCCAGCATCTGCTTTAGCGTCTTCAGGAATGCCGCCCCGGTGGCCCCGTCGATCACCCGGTGATCGCAGCTCATCGTGAGCCGCATGCGCCGCCGGATCGCGACGCCGTCGCCTTCCGCCACGGGCTTCCTGGCGATCGTCCCGATCGCGACGATCCCCGCCTCGGGCGGGTTGATCACCGCCGTGAAGTCGTCGATGTCGAACATGCCGAGGTTCGACACGCTGAACGTCGCCCCGGTGTACTCCTCCGGCTTGAGCCGCCGGTTGCGCGCCTTCTGCGCCAGCTCGCGTGCCTCCGCGCCGATCTCGGTCAGGCTCTTCGCGTCCGCGTGCCGGATGACGGGGGTGATGAGGCCGTCCTCGATCGCGACGGCCATCCCGATGTGCACCGCGTTCCAGTAGCGGATGTGGTCGTCCTGAAACCAGGCGTTGCAGGCGCGGTGGCGCGCGAGGGCCAGGGCGACGGCTTTGATGATGATGTCGTTGAACGAGATCTTGGGCGCGTCGTCGCCGAGCTGGCGGTTCAGGGCGTCGCGCGCGTCCGCCGCCCGCTCCATGTCGGCTTCGATCGTGAGGAAGAAGTGCGGCACGGGCCCGAGCGAGGTGGCCAGCCGCCTGGCGATCGTCTTGCGGATCTGGGTGAGGGGGACGTCCTCGAACTCGGGGCCGGGGACGCGGGGCGCGGGGCGCGGGACTGTCGGCTCCCGCCCCGGAGCAGCTGCGGGCGCACCCTCCAGGTCGCGCTTGACCACCCGTCCCCCGGGGCCCGACCCCTGGACCAACTTCAGGTCGACTCCGGTCTCTTTCGCCATGCGTTTGGCCAGCGGCGAAGCCTTGACACGGGTCGCGTCGGCGGGCGCAGCGGCGGGGGCTGCCGGAGGGGCAGGTTGCTGTGGAGCCGCTGGAGACTGCGTCGCTTCGGGGAGCGTGGGTTCCCGCGCCCCGCTCACCGCGGACCGCGCACCTTTCGAGGCGGGAGCTGTGGGCTCCCCCCCATCCACTTTCTCGCCGGGCGCGCCGATATACGCGACGACCTGCCCCACCGGTACCGTGGCGCCCTCCGCCGCGAGCACCTTGAGGAGCTGCCCATCCGCGCGCGCGACCAGCTCCATCACCGCCTTGTCGGTCTCGACTTCGGCGAGCGTCTCACCGGTCTTCACGGCGTCGCCCTCGTGCTTCGTCCATTTGACGAGCCGCCCCTCTTCCATCGTCGGCGACAGCGCTTCCATATGGACTTTGGTGGACATGGGGCGATCGGTCGCTAATCGAGATACAGCACGCGGCGCGCCGCGGCGATCACCCGATCGGGGGACGGCTTGGCGGCGCGCTCGAGCTGCTTGGCATACGGCAGGGGGACGTCGGCCTGGGTCACGCGCTGCACCGGGGCATCGAGGTCGTCGAATCCATCGCGCTGGATCACATCCACGACCTGCGCGCCGATGCCGGCGTGCGGCCATCCTTCTTCCACCACCACGGCCCGGTTGGTCTTGGCCACCGACTCGAGGATCGCCGCCTCGTCGAGCGGACGCAGCGAGCGCAGGTCCAGCACCTCGGCCGAGACGTTGTCGGCGGCGAGCTGCTCGGCCGCCTTCAGCGTGAGGCTGAGGGTCTTGGAATGGCAGATCAGCGTGACGTCGACGCCTTCGCGCTTGATGTCGGCGCGGCCGATCGGCACGAGATGCTCGCCCTCCGGGACGTCGCCCTTCATGTTGTAGAGCATCTCGCCCTCGAGCACGACCACGGGGTTGTTGTCGCGGATCGCGGCCTTGAGCAGGCCTTTGGCGTCGGCGGGAGTGGCGGGCGCGACCACCTTGAGACCGGGAATGTGGCTGAGCCAGCTGTCCCACGCCTGGGAGTGCTGCGAGGAGAGCTGCAGCGCGGCCCCGTTGGGGCCGCGGAACACGATGGGTATGGGAATCTGCCCGCCCGACATGTACAGCATCTTGGCCGCGGAATTCACGATCTGATCGAGCGCCAGCAGGGCGAAGTTCCACGTCATGAACTCGATCACCGGGCGCAGTCCCGCCATCGCCGCGCCGACGCCGATCCCCGCGAAGCCCAGCTCGGCGATCGGCGTGTCCACCACGCGCTCGGGCCCGAACTCCTCCAGCAACCCCCGGCTCACCTTGTAGGCGCCCTGATAGACACCGACCTCCTCGCCCATCAGGAACACCGCGTGATCGCGCTGCATCTCCTCGCGCAACGCCTGGTTGAGGGCATCCCGGTAGGTGAGCGTCGGCATGTCACTCCACCAGCACGTCGCTGTACAGATCGTCGGGGTCGGGATCGGGGCTCTCTTCGGCGAACGCGGTCGCCCGGTCGACCTCCTCGCGGACCTCGGCGTCGAGCGCCTCCATCGCGGCCTGGTCCATGAGGCCGTCCTCCTGCAACCGCGCGACGAGCTGCGCGATCGGATCGCGGCTCTTCTGTTCTTCGACCTCGTCCTTGGTGCGATAGACGCCGTGCAGCGGGTCGGACATCGAGTGGCCCATGTAGCGGTAGGTCCGCACCTCGAGCAGCGTGGGGTGCCGCGACTTGCGCGCGCGCTCCACGGCGCGCCGGGTGGCCTCGTACACCGTGAGGACGTTCATGCCGTCCACCACCTCGGCCGCCATGTCGTAGCTGCACGCGTGCTCGACGACGTCGGTGACCGCCGCCACGCGCTCGAACGCCGTGCCCATGCCGTAGCGGTTGTTCTCGCAGAGGAAGACCACCGGCAGCTTCCACACCGACGCCATGTTCAGCGCCTCGTGGAACGCGCCGATGTTCACGGCCGCCTCGCCGAAGAAGCACAGGCACACCTGATCCCCGCCCTGATACTTGATGGCGAACCCGATGCCGGCGCCGAGCGGGATGTGCCCGCCCACGATCCCGTGCCCGCCCATGAAGCGCTTCCCGACGTCGAACAGGTGCATCGAGCCGCCTTTGCCCTTCGAGCAGCCCGTCGCCTTCCCGAACAGCTCCGCCATCACGGCGTTCGGCGCAATGCCCTTGATCAGCGCCTGCGCGTGCTCGCGGTAGGAGCAGATGACGTAGTCGTCCTCGCGGATCGCGGCGAGCGCGCCGACCGCGACCGCTTCCTGACCGATATAGAGGTGACAAAATCCCCCGATCTTGCCGAGGGCGTACGCCTCCGCCGCCTTCTCCTCGAACCGGCGGATCAGCAGCATCTGCCGCAGCATGCGTTTGAGCAGCTCGGCGTGCGCGGCGTCCTTGGGGGAGCGGGCGGTCGCGGTCACGCGGTCGCCGCCTCGACCTGCTCCCACGCGTGGTAGCTGGACCGGACCAGCGGACCCGCCTCGACGTGCCGGAATCCGAGCTCGAGCCCGATCCGTTTCAGCTCGGCGAATTCCGCCGGCGTGTACCAGCGCGCAATCGGCAGATGATCGCCGGACGGACGCAGGTATTGTCCCAGGGTCAGGATGTCCACCTGCTGCGCCCGCAGATCGCGCATCGCCGCGAGCAGCTCATCCCACTCCTCACCGAGGCCGCAGATCAACCCCGACTTGGTCAGCATCCGCCGCTCTGGATCCCACTCGCGAGCGCGCCCGAGGAGCTGCAGCGCGCGGGGGTAGCGTCCCCCCGGCCGCGCGATGCGGTACAGGCGCTCGATGGTCTCGAGGTTGTGATTGAGGATGTCGGGCGCCGCGTCCACGACGAGCCGCAGCGCGTCCGCGGCGCCCTTGAAATCCGGAATCAGCACTTCGACCGACGTGTCCGGCAGCCGCAGGCGGATCTCGCGAATGCAGGCCGCGAACACTTCGGCGCCGCCGTGCGGGAGGTCGTCCCGATCGACGCTGGTAATCACCACGTGGCGCAGGCCCATGCGAGCCACCGCGTCCGCAAGCCGGGCCGGCTCGCCCGCATCGAGTGGCGCGGGGGTGCCGTGCGCCACCGCGCAGTACGCGCAGTTGCGCGTGCAGACGTCGCCCAGGATCATGAAGGTGGCGGCCTGGTGCTCCCAACACTCCCCGATGTTGGGGCAGTGCGCTTCCTCGCATACCGTGTGGAGCTGGAGCTCCCGCATCATCCGCTTGAGGGCGAGATAGCTCGGTCCCCCGGGGGCTTTGACCTTCAGCCACGATGGTTTACGGGAGATCTGGAGCAGCGGGGCCGTCATGAGGCTCGAAGATAGCCAGGCCGAAAGGCCTGGGGTAGGCCAAAATTCAACCAGGCGGTTGATGACTCTGGGTCTTGAGCCGACGCAACGCCTCGTCGAGGGCGGGCGTCCCACTCAGCAGGCCGTCGGCGATTTCCGCGATCTCTTCGGCCTCGCGCCATTGCCGTTCCAGCTCGGTCGCTTCCACCTGTTCGTCCACCGCCATTTCCAACGCCAGCCGGCGTTCGGGGCGCAGCGATACCAGCAGCGGCTCCCCCCGGGCGACCTCGCGCACCAGTCGGTTGGGACCGCCCACGGCATCGACGACGCGTGCGGCGTCTTCCGCCCGTTTGCGACCGCCGCGCGAGACGTTCAGGTAGGTGAGGCCCTGACGCAGCACCTGCACCGCGTCGACCCCCGTGAGCTGCGCGCCCTCGCGGTGGCACCGAGGGCAGCTCAGGACGACGGCCACATCGGCGTGGCGGTCGGGCACCACGCGCGCGTGCTGCACGTGCCGCGCCCGCAGCGCCATCACGGTGCCGCAGTGCGCGCATACCGGCGGCTCGGCGAGGGTGACCCGCCGGCGACCCACCAACCGGACGTACATCCAGTCCGCGATGTTGTGCAGGTTCCAGATGACGACGCCGAAGCCGCCGCCCGCGGCGACGTTGGCCGCGACGCCCAGTCCCACGGCGGCGACGGTGAGCGGGACCACGACCTTCATGCGCTCGCGCTGGCGCGTGCGCAATCGCTCGCCGTACCGCCACGTCGCGAGTTCCACGCGCCGGGGCTTGCCGACGCGGACGAAATCGTAGTTGCCCCGGCGAATCAGCGACACCTGCTCGGTCGAGGCGCTGACCCGCCCCTGCGCCGCCGCGCGCGCGACGCGCTCGATCCGCTCCAGCCGGTCGTCGAACGGCGTCAGGTTCCAGCGGCTGCAGCGGGAGCAGACGACCCAGAGCCGCCCCCTCCACTCGTCGAACGCCAGGCGCCGGCCCACGCCAAGGCCGGACGGACCGCCGTCACCGTCGAACGACGCATTGCAGAACGCGCAGGAGCGGAACATCGCGGTCTCGGTGGTCAGTCTTCGGTCAGCGGTTTCTGACGACTGACGACCGATGACCGAAAACGCGACGCAGAGAACGGTGCCAGGTCGATGGCTGGCGCCTCACCAGCGAGCAGCATCCCTATAATCTCCCCAGTCAGCGCCGCCAGGAGAATCCCATTGCGCCCGTGCCCAGTGGCGTACCACAGACCGCGGATTTCCGGGTCGGGGCCGATGATCGGGTGGCCGTCGGGCGTGACGGGCCGCAGCCCCGCCCAGGCCCGGGCGGGCGTGGCGGATGGCGGGCCGAGCGCCGGAATCAGCCGCCGTGCGCCGTCGCGAATCGTCGTCACCCCGAGTTCGGTCACGCGGGGGTCGAAGCCCACGGACTCCATCGTGCTGCCGAGCACCGCCTCTCGACCCCGCGCCAGGACGTAGGACTGATGGCCGTAGAGGATTGCGCGCGGCGTTGCGGCCGGCCACGGAACCGCGACGAGCTGGCCGCGCACCGGTTCGACCGGTAGCGGGCGTGGCAGTCCGGCGATGCGGCCGGACCACGCGCCCGCCGCGATCACCACCTGGGGTGCCGGGATTGGGCCGTCCGGAGTGTCCACCCCGCTGATCCTGTCTCCCTCTCGCATGATGCTGGAGACGGGCTGCCGCACCAGAGCCGCGCCCTGGCGAGTCGCGTCGGCGAGTAGGGCCCGTGTCAGGGCGGGGGGATCTACGGCGCCATCGTCGGGCGCAAACAGGGCGCCCCGGCACGGCGCGGCGCCGGGGAACCGGCGGGCGACGTCGGCGGACTCCAGCCAGTCGCAGCGCAGTGCCTCGTCGCGCTGCCGCGCCACGGCCGCCCCCCGCCGGAAGATGATCGAGGCGATCCTGCGGCCCGAGGCCAAGCGGATGCTGCCGGCGCTCTCCCGCCGGCTCCCCCGCTACCAGCGGGCACTGCTCGGCGACGTGATCTCCATGACCAGGCTCGAGGCGGGCTACAAGGAGAACGTCGTGCCCGGCACGGCCACGGCCACCATCGACTGCCGCCTCGTGCCCGAGACCGACCCCGAGGAATTCTTCGGCCGGCTCTCGGCCCGCATGGCCCGCTTCGGCGTCCGCTGCGAGGTTCTCTTCTCGGACGGGCCGTCCGGGGTGTCGGAGGGGCCGCTCCTCCCGCTGCTGGAGCAGGTGTGCGAGGCATCGTTCCCGGCGGCGACATTCGCCCCCGTCCTCTGCCCCGCCTTCACCGACTCCCGCTACTTCCGCCAGCAGGGCGCCGACGCATACGGCCTCGTGCCGGTCATGCTGACCAACGCCGAGGTGGCGACGTTCCACGGCATCGACGAGCGGATCCCGCTCGACGGCCTGCGCAAAGGGTGCGAGGTCGTCTACGAGATCGTGCGCCGGGCCTGCAGCTAGTGCGGCGGCCGCCGTCCTACGACGAGCGGCGGATGCCGGCCCTCACCAGCGCGCAATGGGTGCAGAAGGTGCCCAGGCGGCGGACCTCGACCGAACACGGCCGACAGGTCCGGCGGCGGCAGTCCTTGCAGACGCCGACGGCATCGGTGTCGTAGTGATTGTCGCAGCGAGCCACGTACAGAAGATCGTCGGCAGTTCGCGTTCCGTTAACGTTCCGCCGGAGATTTCGGCCGCTTTCCCGGCGGCGGCCCCCCATACTCTCTGACATGGAGCGACTCCCCCGCTACCGGACGGGCGACCCCGACCTCGACGCCGCCATCGCCGAACTGGTGACCCGGGCCGGCGCCGTCGAGCAGGTCGACCTCGTCTTCGAGATGATCGTGTCCGCCCTGCGGATGGCCCGCGACGG
>JBOHSP010000016.1:0-8852 GCA_050733275.1 Gemmatimonadales bacterium | reverse complement strand
CACTGGGGGGCGCGCTCGGCGGCGGCGCGCGCACCGTCGCCGGTGGCACGGGGCTGCGCGAGCTGCGCGGCCTGCTCGTGCTCGCCGAGGTGGCGCTGGCCGTGCTGTTGCTCGCGGGCGCCGGCCTCCTGATCCGCAGCTTCGACAACCTCCAGCGCGTGGACGTGGGCGTGCAGCCCGACAGAGTGTTGACGGCGGTCCTGGTGCCCCCCGCCGTGAGGTACGCGGAGATGTCGCACGTGACCGCATTCTACGACGCGCTCACGGAGCGGTTGCGCCGGGCGCCAGGGGTGCGAAACGTCGCCTTGATCAACAACCCTCCCGTGAGCGGCGGTGCCGGCTACAACTCCTTCGTCGTCGAGGGACGCCCGGCTCCCGCCCCCGGCGAGCCGACGCCCGACGCTCAGCAGTACGTCGTCACGCCCGAATACTTCCGCGCCGTATCGATCCCGCTCCGGCAAGGCCGGCTGTTCACGCCGCACGACCGCGAGGGCGCGGTACGCGTTGCCGTCATCAACGAGACCATGGCCCGCAGGCACTTCGCCGGAGCGGATCCGCTCGGGCAGCGCATTTCGCTCAACGGTCAGGACTGGTGGACGATCGTCGGAATCGTGGGCGACACCCGGCAGGAAGGCGTGAGCCGCGAGCCGTACCCGCAGCTGTACCTCCCGTATGCCCAGGCCCCGCGTCGCGCGATGTATGTCATCCTGCAGACCACCGGCGATCCCCTGGCCGCGGTGGGCACGCTGCGCCAGACCGTGAAGTCCCTCGACCCGGAGATCCCCGTCGCCAGTATCGCGCCGGCGCAGGAGCTCATCGACCGTTCCATCGCTCAGCCGCGCGTGAACGCGGTGCTGCTCGGCGTTTTCGCCGCCGTGGCGCTCGTGCTCGCCGCGGTCGGGATTTACGGCGTGCTCTCGTATGCGGTCGCGCAACGCACTCGGGAGATCGGCGTGCGCATCGCGCTCGGCGCGCAGCCGGCCGACGTCCTTCGTCTGGTGGTGCGACAGGGAATGCACCCCGTCGTCCTGGGGCTCATCCTGGGACTGGTAGCCGCTCTCGGAGCCACGCGCCTGATGCAGCGGCTGCTCTACGGCATCAGCCCGGGCGATCCGGCGACGCTCGTGACGATCGCCGTGGTGCTCACCGGCGTCGCGGTGCTCGCGAGCTACATCCCGGCGCGGCGGGCGGCAAGAGTCGATCCGACTGTGGCGTTGAGAAATGAATAGGGGCTAGGGGCTTAGGGCCTGGGGCCTGGGGGTCGCACCTTCTGGGCCCCAGGCCCCAGGCCCCAGTCCCCGACCAGGGGAGACGAAGCATGGACACGCTCGCCCAAGACCTCCGCTACGCCGTCCGTGCGCTGCGCAAGAGCCCAGGCTTCACGCTCGTCGTCGTGCTCACGCTCGCGCTCGGCATCGGGCCAAACGCTGCCATCTTCAGCGTGATATACGGCGTTCTGCTTCGTCCGTTGCCGTATCACGAGCCGGAGAATCTGGTGCGGCCCAGGTGGCAATGGCAGTCCGCCTCGTCCTCCACCGACGCGCTCACGGCCACGCAGTACGTCTTCTGGAAGGAGCGCAACCGCGTATTCGAAGCAATCAGTGCGTATGCCCGTCCCGGGGCGGGGTTCAACATCGTGGCGAGTGGCGAGCCGACGTACGTGCGCGGCCAGTACGTGGCATGGGACCTGTTTCCACTCCTCGGCATCCCTCCCGCGGAAGGACGCTCCTTCACCGAAGACGAAGATCAGCAGGGCGGCCCGCCGGTGGCCATGGTCAGCCACGCGCTGACCCAGCGGCTGGGTGGCGCGCCGGATGCGGTCGGCCGCGGGCTCGAGATCAACGGGACCACCCATACCGTCATCGGCGTGATGCCGGCTGGTTTCGCGCTGGACGGCGACCCCGTGGACCTGTGGTTGCCGCTCAGGCTGCGGGTGAGTCCTCGCGACCAAGGGCACAACACGATGACCATCGCGCGCTTGAAGAGCGGTGTGACGCTCGAGCAGGCGCAGGCAGACATGGGGAGACTCCTCGCTGAGCTGCACGAGGCGTATCCCGGCCACGTCGATGCGGGCGAGCGCGGTGTCCTGCTGCGGCCGTATCACGAGGAATTGGTGGGCGACGTGCGGGGGAGCCTGCTTCTACTCATGGGCGCCGTGGGCCTGGTGCTCCTCATTGCGACCGCGAACGCGGCGGCCTTGTTTCTCGGGCGCGCGAATGCCAGAAGTCACGAGTTTGCCGTCCGCACCGCGTTGGGTGCGTCAAGACTCGCCGCGATGCGCCCGCTGCTCGTCGAGAGCGTTCTATTGAGTCTCGCTGGCGGGGTCGTCGGATTGCTCTTTGCCGACTGGAGCCTTGGCGCACTGCTGGCCCTGGGCGCGAGGGACTTGCCCTTCCTTGGCGAGCTGGCGGTTGACGGAGCAGTGCTCACCGTGACGTTCGGCGTGGCCGTCACGATCGGGGTGGTCGCGGGAATCCTGCCGGCTCTCAAACACGCTCGGCGTCACGTTGGAGAGACCCTTCATTGGGGCGACCGGGCGCTCGGCGGCGCGCGTCAGCGGATGCGCACGCTGCTGGTTGGGGGCGAGGTCGCCCTGTCCACCGCGCTCCTCGCCGGCTCGGTGCTTCTCATCGTCAGTATCCACAAGCTCTGGAACACCGATCCCGGATTCGATCCCGAGAACGTCTGGACGGTGCAGATGTCGGTGTCGCCTCAGGAATACGGCACGCAGGACGACGTTCTGCGGTTCTCGGAGGAGGTGCGTCGGCAGTTCGCGAGTCTGCCCGGTGTCAGATCTGTCACGACGGCATCGAGCCTCCCCCTCGAGCGCGGTGCCAACTTCTGGATCCGGGCGATGAAGGGTGGAGCGCGCACCGGACAGGTGATCGAGCTTCGCGCCGTCGGCGCCGATTACTTCACGACACTTGGCATTCCGCTTCTTCGGGGCCGTCCGTTGGACGGCGCGGATCGCCGTGACGCGCCGGCGGTAGTCGTCGTCAATCGGAGGCTGGCGGAGTTCTACTGGCCCGACCGGAACCCCGTCGGCGAGACCGTGTGGATCGGTCCGATGACGGCCCGGGTCGTCGGCGTGGTCGCCGACGTCAGGGAGTTCGGGTTGGACGCGGACCCACCGCCGCTCCTGTACGTGCCGGCAGCGCAGATGCCCGAAGGCATGGGGCGGGCCATGCGGGGATGGTTTCTGTCCTCGTGGATCATCAAGGGAGCGGTGCCCCCCGGAGCCCAGGCGGTTCAGCGGATGGTTGCCGCAGTCGATCCGACACAGCCGGTCGTGAACGTCCGGGCGATGGACGAGGTCGTTGGAGCGTGGCTCGCACCGCGCCGGTTCGTGGGGCAGCTGCTCAACGTGTTTACCGCCCTCGCACTGGTGCTCGCCACGATCGGGGTGTACGGCGTCGTCTCGTACAACGTGAGCCAGCGGCAGCGCGAGTTGGGCCTGCGCGCGGCGCTAGGCGCGGATCGCTTAGATCTGATCGGGATGGTGCTGTCCCACGGATTCCGGCTCGCGATGGCGGGCGCGCTTGTAGGGACCATGATCGCCTTGTTTGCTACGCGGTTCCTCCGGGGATTCCTGTTCGGTGTTTCCCCTCAGAACCCGATAGTGCTGGCGACGGCATGCTTGGGCCTGACGGTCGTTGTCCTGACGGCGTGCTACGTCCCGGCCCGGCGCGCGGCGAGCGTCGATCCGATGGTGGCGTTGAGAAATGAATAGGGGCTAGGGGCTTAGGGCCTGGGGCCTGGGGTCGCACCTTCTGGGCCCCAGGCCCTAGGCCCCAGTCCCCGACCAGGGGAGCCGAAGCATGGACTCGATCACCCAAGACCTCCACCACGCACTCCGCCGGCTGCGCCGCTCGCCCCGCTTTGCCGTCGCGGCGGCGCTGACGCTCGCAATCGGGGTGGGCGGCGCGAGCGGCATCTTCGCACTCGTGGACGCTGTGCTGCTCCGCCCGCTGCCGTACCCGGACCCCGACCGTCTGGTGGCCGTGATGCATTCCGCGCCGGGGCTCGGTCTGTCCGAAGCCGGCCATTCGTACGGAACGTATCATCACTATCGCGACAACAGCCGGATGCTCCAGGACTTCGCGGTCTACCACGAGGGTGTCGTCGAGCTGAGCGGCGGGGGCGAGCCGGAGCGTGTTCGCGTCGCGGTGGTCACGCCGAGTTTCTTCTCCACGCTCGGCGTGGCGCCGGCCAAGGGCCGGCCGTTCGGTCCCGCGGATGGATCGCCCGGCGCTCCGTCGGTCGTGATCCTCGGTCACGATCTCTGGACGCGTCGCTACGGGGCGGATCCCGGCATCGTGGGCCGGACGGTGGACCTCAACCGAGCGCCCTCCGAGGTCGTGGGCGTCATGCCGCGTGGATTCGGCTTTCCGCGCCCAGAGACGGAGGTCTGGTGGGCCTCAGACTTCCCCGCGATGCGCGGAGCGTGGCTGTCGCAGCTCTCTCTCTCCGGCCTCGCCCGGCTGACGTCGAGTGCTTCTCCGGAATCGGCCGAGCGCGAGCTCAACGGGTTGGTTCCGACTCTGGCCGTCACCCCCTCGGGGGCGCAGGAAGTGGAGGATGCAGGGCTCGCCGTTCACGTAGAGTCGCTGCACGATGCGACGGTGGGCGATCTCGCGAACGTCCTATGGTTCATTCTCGCGGCTATGGTGCTGGTGCTGGCGATCGCGGGGGCGAACGTGGCCAGTCTGTTCCTGGTCCGCGCCGAGGAACGCCGTGTGGAGATGACGGTGCGTGCCGCACTGGGCGCCGGAAGCGCTGAGCGGGTCCGCCTGTTCCTTATGGAAGGTGTCGTGCTCGGCGCAATCGCCGGCGTGCTCGCGGTACCGCTCGCCGCCTGGTTGGTCGAGGGGGTGAAGGCGTTCGGTCCAACCGATCTGCCGCGGATGCACGAGGTTGGGTTCGGGATGCGATACGCCATGCTCACGCTGGGCATCGCCCTGTTCCTCGGCGCGATCCTCAGCGCAGCCCCCGTGCTCCGTCGGGTGCTGCGAGGGGACGGAACGCCCACGCTACGCGTCGAGCAACGCGCCGCGACCGGCCCCGCCCAGCGCCGCACGATGCACCTGCTCACCGTGAGCCAGATCGCGATCGGGTTCGCGTTGCTCGTGGGAGCCGCGCTCTTGCTCCAGAGCTTCTGGCGTTTGCGCAACGTGGATCCGGGGTTCGACGCCGAGAACGTTCTCACCTTGCAGATTGCGCACCCTCGGAGGGCGTACCGTAGGGAAGCCGCGGAAGCACGGCTTTGGCACGCGTTGTTGGCGCGCATACAGGGGCTGCCCGGCGTGACCCAAGCGGGCGGCACCGTCGCGCTGCCGCTCACGCCGGGCGACTACGAGGACGAGTTCCTTCGTGTGCCGTTCGACGTCGAGGGCGCGTCGCTCTCGGCCGAGCGCCGTGCGGTCGTGGCGTTCGTGAACGTTACGCCCGGGTACTTCGAGACTCTGCGCATCCCGACTATCTCGGGCGACGTCCCGACGAGCTGGTCGCCCCCGAGTCACTCTGTCGTGGTGAACGCCGCATTCGCGCGCCGCTTCCTTGCCGGGCAAGATCCTCTCGACGCACGCGTGCGCCCGATGCGCGCTTGGCCGCCGAATGAACCATGGCACAACGTCACCGCGGTGGTGGGAGATGTGCGTGACGAGGGGCTCGCTGCCGACCCCACGCCCATCGTGTATGTCCCTGTCTCCGAGTCGTCCGGGGAGCGCGAGTTCTGGAACGGGAATATGAGCCTCGCGATCCGCACCAGCGTGCCGCCGCTTTCGCTCACGGGTGCCGTGCGCGCGGTCGTGCGTGACATCGATCCGTACCTCCCGATCGCGTGGGTGCGTACCATGGAGGACATCGTCGCCAACGCGACGGCGCCCGAGCGCTTCATGACGCTCGCCCTCTCCCTGGCGGCGATGATTGCCCTGTTTCTCTCCGCCGTCGGGACGTACGGGCTCGTCGCGTACGCGGTGAGCCGCCGCACTCACGAGCTGGGAGTACGGATCGCGTTGGGCGCGTCGGGGGCGCGCATCCGCCAGTTGGTATTGCGCCAGGGCGCGGTGCTGGCGCTGGCGGGCGTCGCGATGGGCCTCGCCGCCGCGGTGGCATTCGGCGGCATTCTCAAGAGTCTGCTCTATGAAGTGGATGCGTCGGACCCGGCGACGCTCGCGGCCGCCTCGCTTTTTTTGTTCGCGGTCGTGTTGCTGGCGATCGATGTGCCGGCGCGGCGCGCGGCGCGGGTCGATCCGATGGTGGCATTGCGAACGGAATAGGGCCTGGGGCTTAGGGCCTGGGGCCTGGGGTCGCACCTTCTAGGCCCCAGGCCCTAGGCCCCAGTCCCCGACCAGGGGAGACGACGCATGGACACGATCACCCAAGACCTCCGCTACGCCCTCCGCTCCCTGCGCAAGAGCCCCGGCTACACGTCCGTCGCGCTCCTCGTGCTCGCCCTCGGCATCGGCGTCAACACCGCCGTCTTCAGCGTCCTGAACGGCGTCGTGCTGCGGCCGCTACGCTATGACGACGCCGACCGGATCTACGGTATCTGGGAACGGAGCGAGCGCGGCGACTACCGGCTCGCGTCGTTCCCCACGTTTCGCGACTGGCAGGAACAGAGCGACGTGTTCGAGGCGATGGCCTACATGCGCGGCACGTCGACCCTGACGCCTGGCGACGCGGGCGCGCGGCAAGTAGGGACTGCCTTCGTCTCGCAACAGTTCTTCGATGCCCTTCGGGGGCCGCCGTTGCTCGGGCGGACGTTCTCACCGGAAGAGCAGGAGCCGGGCGGGCCGCGCGTCGCCGTTCTCACGCACGCGCTCTGGCAGGAGCGATTCGGCGGGGATCGGGCGATCCTCGGCTCGACGATCCGCCTCGACCAAACGCCATACACCATCGTGGGAATCCTGCCGCCCTGGTTCCAGTTTCCGAGCTGGGCCGAGGTGTACGTGCCCCTCGCCGTCATCCTGCCGACCGATCCGATCCTCGCACAGCGCGGCTTTCACGCCGACAGCCGCGTCATCGTCAAGCTGAAGCCGGGGGTGTCGGTCGCGCAGGCACAAGGCGCGATGGCCGGCATCCAGATGCGGCTGGCCGCGGCCTATCCCGCCGAGAGCCGCGGCTGGACGGCCGTCGAGCTGGTGTCGCTGTTCGAAGAGGAGCTGCGGTTTGGGGCCATCCGCCCGATCCTCCTGCTCCTCACCGCCGCGGTCGCCGTCGTCCTGCTGCTCGCCTGTGCCAACGTCGCGAACATGTCGCTCGCGCGCGCGGCGACGCGCGCCCGGGAGTTCGCGATCCGCGCGGCGCTCGGCGCGGGACGGCGACGGGTTGCGCGACTGCTGCTCGCGGAGTCCGCCGTCCTCGCGCTCGGCGGCGGCGCGCTCGGGCTGCTGCTCGCGTGGTGGGGCATCGGGCTGCTGCGCGCCGCCGCTCCCGAGGAGTTGCCCCGGGTCGCGGAAATCAGCGTGGATGCGGCGATGCTCGGTGTCACCGTCCTGATCTCGGCGGTGGTCACCGGTCTCATTGGCGTGGCGCCCGCCTTGCGCGCGACGGCACGCGACCTGACGGAGCCCCTGAAGGCAGGCGCGCCGAGCGCCGGTAGCGGCGGAATCAGGTCACGACTACGCGCGACGCTGGTCGCTCTCGAAGTCGCGCTCGCGCTCGTGCTCTTGATCGGCACCGGGCTGCTGGTCCGCAGCCTCTGGATGTTGAGCCGCGTCAATCCGGGGTTCGATGCGAGCGGGGTCGCTACCGTCCCGATTTTTCCCCCGTCCCCGCGCTATGACGCGCCGGACCGCGCCATCGCGCTGTTCGGACGCGTAGCGGAAGCTGTCGCCGCCGTCCCCGGCGTAGAACAGGTCGCGCTCTCCAACCATGTGCCGCTCAGCGGGGCCTCGCTGCCGAGGCCCATCGAGATTCCGGGGCGCCCGCCCGATCCGCAAGGCGGGGAGCAGGTGCTGTTTCGGACGATCTCCGAGCAGTACTTCGACGTGATGCGGATTCCGCTGCGCCAAGGGCGGCCGTTCACGGCGGGCGACATCGCGACCGCAGCGCAAGTCGCGATCATCAATGAGACGCTCGCCCGGCGGTACTGGCCGGACCAGAACCCGATCGGGCGCTTCGTCACGCTATTCAAGTCTTCCCAATCCCGCGCGGATTTCGGCGAGCGCTTCGCAGCCCAGATCGTCGGCGTCGTGGGCGACGTGCGGCATACCGGCCTCGAGGAGGAGCCGGCGCCGGAGGTCTACATCCCCTATACCGTGAATCCGTGGGCCTGGATGAACGTGGTCGCCCGGACTGCCGGCGACCCACAGGCGCTGATTCCGGTACTGCAGCGCACGGTGGCCGCGGTGGATCCGGACATCCCGGTCACCGGCCGCCAGCGCCCCGGGGCGGTCGATGATCTCGTGTCTGGGCAGTTGGCGCGGCGACGCCTCACGGCCACGCTGCTCTCGAGCTTCGCGGCGGGCGCCCTGCTGCTCGCGGCCCTCGGCATCTACGGGGTCATCGCCTATCTGGTCGCGATGCGCACGCGCGAGATCGGCATTCGCGCGGCGCTCGGGGCAACACGTCGCCACCTCACCGGACACGTGGTCGCCGAGTCCGCCAAGGTGGTGGTCATCGGCCTGGGCGTCGGTTTGGCTGCGGCGTTCGGGCTGACGCGGCTCATGGCGAACCTGCTCTATGGAGTCGGCACGACCGACGCGATCACCTTCACCGGCGTGACGGTGTTCCTGGGCATAGTGGCTCTGCTGGCGACCTACATCCCAGCGCGCCGCGCGGCGCGGGTGGATCCGATGGTGGCGTTGAGAGCTGAATAGGGGCTAGGGGCTCGGGGTTAGGGACTCGGG
>JBOHSP010000015.1:0-9248 GCA_050733275.1 Gemmatimonadales bacterium | reverse complement strand
GCGCGGCCGCGAGCGCGCCCTGCTCCGCGTCGCGCGCGTGCTGCAGGCCACGTGTATACCAGGCGTCCGCGCCGCTCCACTGCGCCTGTGCCTGCAGCACGTCGCCCAGACCGCGGCACGCGGCCGCCGCGAGCGCGTGCTCGGCCTCCGCTTCGGCAAGCGCGAGCGCGCGCTGGAACGCGCGCGCCCCGGCCTCGAGGTAGCCGCACCCGGCTTCGAGCCGCCCCAACCGGCACAGCGCTTCCATTTCCGGCTGGCGATCGCGGAGCTGCTCCGCGATGCGCAGCGCCTGCTCGTACCAGGCGCGCGCCTGGGCGTGATGGCCGTCCGCCGCTTCGCAACCCCCGGCGTGCACCAGGGCGCGCACCGCGCGCGGCAGATCGCCGGCGCGCTCGGACTCGAGCGCATCGAGCGCGGCCGCGTAGAGCGCGCCGACCTGCCCGCTCACGCGCGCGATCACCTGCGGCACGCGAGCGCGCAGCTCGGTGGTATCGAGGGCGCGCTTGCCGATCGTGCGGTTCGGCTCGGCCCCGGCCCAGGCCTGCGGCCCGCGCGTCGCGGCGAGCGACACGACGAACGCCCGCAGCGGCGCCAGGCCGTCCACATCCGGCAGCAGACGCAGCGCCTGCTCGACGCGCAGGACCTGGGGCGAGGGAACGGAGGTGGGGGCGGTAGTTGGCACGGGCGACCTGCGGCTCCCGGTGCAGAAAGCGCGCCACCGGCCGCCGCGCCCGCGGAGCCCGAAAACCCCGGATCGATGCGCTTCCAACGGGTTACGGGCCGCTCCCCCAACGGTCTAGATCCGCCGGCG
The DNA here is from genome assembly GCA_050733275.1 of Gemmatimonadales bacterium. Lineage (GTDB taxonomy): Bacteria > Gemmatimonadota > Gemmatimonadetes > Gemmatimonadales > GWC2-71-9 > 20CM-2-65-7. The sequence continues at coordinate 8,437 of JBOHSP010000015.1, read as the reverse complement.
CCACAGGGCGCCCCGAAGCCGGGCACGCGCCGTCCGCGGCGTGCCCGAAAACTGTGCGCGCTGCCGGCGTTAGAGCTGGTACTCCTTGATCTTGCGGGCCAGCGTGTTGCGGTGGACGCCGAGAATCTGCGCCGCCTCGCCGATCTGCCCGCGCGTGTGGGCCAGCACCTGCGCGATGTGACGCGCCTCGGCTTCCTCCAGCGTCGCCAGGGGACCCGCCGCCGCCAGCTCGCTGCGACCGGGCTGGGCGACCCACTCGTCCGGCAGGTCCACCGAGCGCAGCACGTCACCGTCGGAGACGAGCACCGCCCGCTCGATCACGTTGCGCAGCTCGCGCACGTTCCCGACCCAGGCGCGGTCGCGCAGCAGCGCCAGCGCGCGGTCGGAGATGGCGGTGAAGGACCTGTCGTAGAGATTGCCGAACTCCCGGAGGAAATAGGCGGTCAGCGGGATGAGATCGTCGCTGCGCTCGGCGAGCCGCGGCAGTTGAATCGTGACCACGGCCAGCCGGTAGTAGAGGTCTTCGCGAAACTTCCCCTGCGCGATCATCTGCGTGAGGTCCTTGTTGGTGGCGGCGATCACGCGCACGTCCACCGGGATCGGGTCCCCGCCTCCCACGCGCTCGACCTCGCGCTCCTGAATCGCCCGCAGGATCTTGCTCTGCAGCACGAGGCTCATGTCACCGATTTCGTCGAGGAACAGCGTGCCGCCGCTGGCCCGCTCGAAGCGGCCGATCTTGCGCGCGATGGCGCCGGTGAACGCCCCCTTCTCGTGCCCGAACAGCTCGCTCTCGAGCAGATTTTCCGGGATGGCCGCGCAGTTCACCGCGACGAACGGTCGCGCGCTGCGCGGCCCGTGCGCGTGAATGGCGCGCGCCACGAGCTCCTTGCCGGTGCCCGATTCGCCCTGGATCAGCACGGTCGCGGTGCTGGGCGCGACGTGCGCGATGGTCCGGTACACCCCGACCATCGCCGGCCCCTGCGACACGATCTGGTAGGGGCCGACCGCTACCGCCTTCACGGGCGGCAACGGCAGCGGCGTCTCGGCCGCCGCGGCGAGCAGGCGGTTGAGCGTGGCGCGCAGCTGGTCGCGTTCGATCGGCAGCGGCAGCACCGCGGAGACGCCCAGCTCCGTGGCGCGCAGCGCGAGCGCCATCGAGGGCGCCGGCGCCACCGCGATCATCCGGGGGCGCACCGCGAGGCGTGGCAGCACTTCCTCCCACCACTCGAGCTGCCGATCGGGATCGCGGTCGAGCACCGTCAGCACGGCATCCCACCCGCCGTGCGTGAGTGCCTGCAGCGCGCTCGATTCATCCGCAGTGCGTTCGAGCACGCCGCCCGACTGCTCGACGTAGCGCGCCAGCTCGCGAAACAGCGTCGCATCCCCACCGACGCCAAGGAGGCGGTGCGTGGGCGCGGGCGACAGTCGCGAGTCGAGGGATGCGGAGGCAGGGGCAGCGGGACTGGAGGTGACGACAGTCATGCGGAGTTACCTCGTCTGGACGCCGGCAGAAGTTGCGGTGCGCGCCCATTTGCGCATCGTCACGATGGTGCCGCGCTCGGGCCCCGAGCGCAGGGTGAATTCATCCATCAGGCGCCGCGCGCTGGGCAGGCCCAGGCCCGGACGCCCGGTGCTGGAACAGCCGTCGCGCAACGCCCGCCGCACGTCGGCGATGCCGGGCCCGCGGTCGTGCGCGATGATCGTCAACCCCAGTCGCCCGCGCCGCCGCACCGGATGCACCAGCACCTCGCCGCGCCCACCGTAGGCGAGGAGGTTGCGCGCGACTTCGTGCAGCGCCGCTCCGATCACCGTCACGTCGCTGGGCGCAAACGCGAGGCGTCGCGCGAGGTGCCGCGCCTGGGCGGCGGCCAGCGCGACGTCGGCATCACTGGTGATCCGCACGCGCACGCGCAGGCGTGTCCGCGTGACGGACCGCGACCCGCCGGCCGCAGACACGGCGGCTGGATCGACGCGTTCGACCACGGGTTGCGAAATCATGATGTCCCTCGGGAGGAGCTAAAAGAATTCGTGCTGCTAGGCAGACGCCGGGGATTCTAGATTCGGGCGCGTGGGGGGAACATCGCTCAGCGGAATGAAAAACGGCCTACGCCGCGAGGGGGGGACGGACCGGGGGGTCGTGCCTCCCGGATTACACCGGCGGAGGCGCCGCGGTAGCACCCGGGATGGGCAAAAACTCATCCGGGAGTTGGACTTAGGCCGGCGTCCCCCCGCCGTGCGTCTCGATTTCGTCCAGCTCCTCGAGCCCGAGCAGAACGTCTCGCGGCCGGGAACCATTCGCCGGACCCAGGACCCCCGCCAGCTCGAGCTGATCGATGATGCGCGCCGCCCGCCCATAGCCGATGCTCATGCGGCGCTGCAGCAGCGACGTCGAGCCCAGCTGATTCTGAATACACACTTCCGCGGCCTGACGGAACAGCGGATCGCGCTCCCCCGCTCCCTGCTCCGTGCTCCCGGCGCCTTCCTCTCCCTCCCGCTCGGCCTTTTCGAGCGCCGCCACCTGCTCGTCGATCGAGGCGCTCGCCGTGGCCGCGGCGGCCGGCGCCGGCGCGTGTGCCTTGTACCACTCCATCAGCCGCTCCGTCTCGTCGGTCGAGATGTAGGCGCCCTGTACGCGCAGCGGCTCACTCTTGCCCGGCGGCAAGAACAGCATGTCCCCGTTGCCGAGCAGCGTCTCGGCGCCGTTCTGGTCGAGGATCGTGCGGCTGTCCACCTTCGCCGAGACGCGGAACGCGATGCGGCAGGGAAAATTTGCCTTGATGAGGCCGGTGATCACGTTCACCGACGGCCGCTGGGTCGCGAGCGCGAGATGGATGCCGATGGCGCGCGCCTTCTGCGCCAGCACCGCCAGCGGTGTCTCGATCTCGCCCTGGACCGTGAGCATCAGGTCCGCCAGCTCGTCGACGATCAGGACGATGTAGGGCAGGATGCCGCCGGTGTACGGCTCGCGCGATTCGGGCTGCGGGCTGCGGGATGCGTCGTCCCGCTTGCCGTATGCCGTCTCCCGTATCCCGACGAGCGGTCTCCTCTCGTCCACTTTGCGATTGAAGTCGCCGATATTTCGCGCGTGATTCGCGTGCAACAGCCGGTAGCGCCGCTCCATCTCCCACACCGCCCACTTGAGGACGCTCGCCGCCTTGTGGTGGCTCGTCACCACCGGGAGGCCGAGGTGCGGCAGCGCCGCGTACATCGACAGCTCGACCATTTTCGGGTCGATCATCAGGAGCTTGAGCCGCTCGGGCCCGTGCGCGTACACCAGACTGGTGATGATGGTGTTGATGCACACCGATTTCCCCGAGCCGGTCGCGCCCGCGATGAGCAGGTGCGGCATCTTGGTGAGATCGTTGACGACCGCGTCGCCCTCGAGGTTGCGGCCCAGCGCCACCGCCAGCGTGCGCGCCACGTCGCGGAACTCTCGGGCTTCGAGGAGATCGCGGACGTGCACGAGCCGCGGCGTGGGATTGGGCACCTCGATGCCGATCGCCGCCTTGCCGGGAATCGGCGCCACGATGCGCAGCGACTGCGCGCGCATCGCCAGCGCGAGATCGTCCGCCAGCGCCGACACCCGGCCGACCTTCACGCCCCGGCCCGGCTCCAGCTCGTAGCGTGTGACCACGGGCCCGACGGTCTTGTCGACGATGTGCGCCGCCACGCGAAACGTCTCCAGCGTCGCGACCAGCCGCCGCCCCATCTCCTCGATCTGCGCCGCGTCGGCGTCGCCCACGACCCTCGGCCCCTCGACGAGGAGGTCGATCGGCGGGATGAGCGCGCCCGCAGGTTGCGGCGCCGAACGGGGTGACGGGGTGCCCTTTGGCTTCCGCTCGACTGACTTGGTGCGCGGTGCGCCGTGCGCGGTGCGCGGGAATGCAGCAGCAGGTTCGTCCGCGGCTTCCCGCTCGCCGCGCACCGCGGACCGCGCACCTCCGAGTGTTTCGGGCCGCGTCCGTAAGAGCGTCAGCGGATGCCATCCGACGGTGAGGATCCCGAGCGCGGACAGCGCGAGGAGGCCGATGAGCACGGCGCCCGCGGTGCCGACGGCGCCCTGGAGCGCGCTCGCGAGGAACGCGGGAAACAGACCGCTCAACCGCTGGGCCGCGGTCCACTGTCCGTAGTCGGGCGGGAACCCCGGGCCGATCAGAACGGCGATGCCGAACGGAATGAGCAGGATCAGGCCGGCGCCCAGCGACGCCGCGCGGCCCCACGACAGCGGGCCGAGGCGCTCGAACGCCGCGAGGACCCAGGCCACGCCGAGCAGCGGCGGCACGACGGCGCCGATCCCGACGAGCTGCCACAGCACGTCGCCGATCGCGCGTCCCCAGCTGCCCGTGACGCCGAACGGCAGCAGCGTGAGGCCGAGAAACAGTCCCACCAGCAGGGCGGTGATGCCGAGCAGCTCCTGGCGCGACTTCGCGTTCATGCCGTGATGCGCCGGTCCGAGAAGGTGGGCACCACTCCCACGCGGTCGGGGTGGGCGCAGAAGCTGACGTCCTCGGCGAGGCCGACATCACCGAGCAGGCGCGCCGCGTCGCTCGCGGCGAAGGCATCACGCCATCCGCCCTGCTGGCCGGCGAGATCCAGCGACACCTGGGCCGCGTCGTTCAGCGCGAGCTTGCGGATGCCTTTGCGGATCGTCTTGATCAGCCGTCCCGCCGTGTAGGCGTCTTCGAGCGCGAACTGCTTGTCGCGCCCCGCGCAGATGATGACGAGATCCTGCCGCTCGGCGAACAGCGCGCGCGCCCGCTCGGCGACGGCCGTGAAGTTCACCGCCGCCGCCACCAGCACGGGGTCGCCCCCCTGCGCGGTCAGCAGCGCCGGCGTGCCGTTCGTCGTCGCGAGATACACGGTCTTGCCCCCGACGGTCTCCGGGGTCATCTCCCGCGGCGAGTTCCCCAGCCCGAACCCCGGGACCTTCTGGAGCCGCCGTTCCCCGGCGAGCACCAAGCCGCCGCGCTCGAGGTTCGCGGTCAGCCGCACGGCCTCCTCCGCGGACGCGGCGGGCACGACGGCCCGCGCGCCGGCCGCGAGCGCCATCACAACGGTGCTCGTGGCCCGCAGCACATCGACGACGATGACTGCCCGGCCGCTCAGGTCTCCCGCGTTGAGGCCAGGGGGGGTGAAGTAGGCCTCAATGTTCATGCCGGGTCTTTGAGGAGCTGCGGCTCGCGCTCGAGAAACTTCGTGTCGACCTTCCCGGCCACGAAGTCCGGGTGGCGCATGACCCGCCCCAGGAACGGGATGGTCGTCGTCACACCTTCTATGATAAACGAGTCGAGGGCCTGGCGCATGCGGGCGAGCGCTTCCGCCCGGCTGTTGCCGTGGACGATCACCTTGGCGAGCAGCGAGTCGTAGTAGGGCGGCACCGGGTAGCCGGCGTAGATGTGCGTATCCACGCGCACCCCCGGTCCCCCCGGAGGGTGATACGCGGTGACCAAGCCGGGGGACGGCTGGAAATTGCGCGCCGGGTCCTCGGCATTGACGCGGCACTCGATCGCGTGGCCCCGCAGCCGGTTGCCGTTCATGACCAGCGACAACCGCTCGCCCGCCGCGACCGAGATCTGCTCTTTCACCAGGTCGAAGTTGGTGCACATCTCGGTCACCGGATGCTCGACCTGGATGCGCGTGTTCATCTCCATGAAGTAGAACGCGCCGTCCTCGTCGAGCAGGAACTCGATCGTGCCCGCGCCCACGTACCCGATCGCTTCCGCCAGCTTCACCGCCGTTTCGCCGATCCGCGTGCGCAGCGGCTGGTCCACCACTGGGCTCGGCGCCTCCTCCACCAGCTTCTGGTGGCGGCGCTGCACAGAGCAGTCCCGCTCGCACAGGTGCATCACGCGGCCGTGCGTGTCCCCCATGATCTGGATTTCGATATGCCGCGGGCGGGTGAGGTACTTCTCGAGGTAGACCTCGCCCGAGCCGAACGCGGCCAGCGCCTCCTGCGTGGCGAGGTTGAACGACTGGGCGAACTGGTCCGGGCCCGCCGCCACCCGCATGCCCTTGCCGCCGCCGCCCGCCGCCGCCTTGATGATCAGCGGAAACCCGATCGCGCCGGCGATCTCCTGCCCCTCCTCCAGGGACGGGACGGGGCCGGGCGAGCCCGGCACCGTGGGCACGTCCAGCTTCCGCGCCAGCTTGCGGGCCGCGGCCTTGTCGCCCATCTGGCGGATCTGCTCGGGGCTCGGGCCGATGAACGTGATGTTCGAGGCGGCGACCTTCTCGGCGAACTCGGCGTTTTCCGCGAGAAACCCGTAGCCCGGATGGATCGCGTCCGCTCCCGTGATCTCGGCGGCCGCGATGATGTGACGGATGTTGAGGTAGCTGTCCCGGCCGGGGGCGCGGCCGATGCACACGTCGTCGTCGGCGAACCGGACATGCAGCGACTCGCGGTCCGCCTCCGAGTACACCGCCACCGTCTCGACGCCAAGCTCCTTGCACGCGCGGATCACCCGCAGGGCGATCTCCCCGCGGTTGGCGATCAGCACTTTCTTGAACATCAGGGCGTCAGCTCGATCGTGCCGCCCGCGTCGCGGGTGCCCAACCGGTTGCCCGATGCATCGATGCCGGATACCTTGAGGGCGAACTCGCTCGGGTTCGTAGCGTAGAAGACCGCGCTCTCGTAGCTGATCACGCCCTGCTGGTACCAGTGAAACAGCGACTGGTCGAAGCTCTGCATCCCGTACTGCACCGACCCCTCGGCGATCAGATCAGGAATGCTGAGCTGCTTGGAGAGATCGCGGACGTTGTCGGCGACCGCCGCCGTGTTGATCAACACTTCCGCCGCCGGCACCCGGCCCCGCCCGTCCTTGCGCGGCACCAGGCGCAGCGAGACGATGGCCTGCAACGCCGTGGACAACAGGTGCCGGATCTCGTCGTGCTGGTGCGGCGGGAAGAACGAGATCACGCGGCTGATCGTCTGCGTCGCGTCCGTCGTGTGCAGCGTGGAAAACACCATGTGCCCCGTATCCGCCGCCTTCAGCGCCGTGTCCAGCGTCTCCATGTCGCGGACCTCGCCGATCAGGATCACGTCGGGATCCTGACGCAGCACGTGGCGCAGCGCGGAGTGGAACGACAGCGTGTCGTTCCCCACCTCGCGCTGCGAGATGTTGGCGTGCTGGTCGCGGTGCAGGAACTCGATGGGATCTTCGATGGTGATGATGTTGACCCGGCGGTTGGTGTTCACGTGGTTCACCATCGCCGCCAGCGCCGTCGACTTCCCCGAGCCCGTGACGCCGGTGACCAGCACCAGCCCGCGCGGCTTCAGCGCGATCTCCTCCAGCACCGGCGGCAGATTCAGCTCGCGGATCTGCTTCACCTCGTAGGGGATCGAGCGGAACGCGAACGCCACCGTGCCGCGCTGCTGGTAGACGTTGGTCCGGAACCGGCCCACACCCGGCACCCCAATGGCGAAATCGGCCTCCTTGTGCTCGGCGAACTCCTTCACCTGGCGCGGCGTCATGATCTGCTCGGCCAGCGACTTCAGCTCCTCCGGCTTGAGCGGGGATATATCCAGCGCGACGAGCTCGCCGTTCACGCGGATGGTCGCCGGCCGCCCGACCTTGAGCAGCAAATCGGAGCCGCTGCGCTGCACCATCTGGGTGATGGCCTGCTTGAAGTTGAACGCCGGTAGCTTGGACTCAGCCATTGGGATCCACCCGGAAGAGGACCTGTCCGAATTCGACCGGCTGGGCGTTCTGCACCGCGATCTCGCGGACCACGCCGGCGAACTCCGACTCGATCTCGTTCATGATCTTCATCGCCTCGATGATGCACACCACCTGCCCGACCGTAATCCGCGCCCCCACCTTCACATACGGTTGCGCGGCCGGCTCCGGCGACTGGTAAAACGTGCCGACCATCGGCGACTTGATCTCGAGCAGCGGGGGGCCGGCGCCTGGGGCTTGGGGGCCGGGGGGAGCCCCTTGGAGGGGCGAGGTGGCCGGGACGGCAGCGCCGGGATGTGAGACGATGACGTGCCCCAGGCCCCCAGCCCCAACGGCATTGCCGACGTGCCCCGCTTTGGACACGCGCACCGACGACCAGGCGCCGAACAGCCCCCGGCGGATCTCGATCGCGCCCACCTCCGGCGCATCTTTCAGGATCTGCACCAGCTGCGCGATGATGTCCAGGTTCATACCCGGGAAGATACCCCCCCTCGGCCCCTACACCAGTTCCACGAGCTCGCTGCGTCCGTCCGACAGCAACACCGGACCGTCGGCGGAGAGATGCACGTCGTCTTCGATGCGCACGCCGCCGCGTCCCGGGACGTACACGCCCGGCTCGATCGTGACCACCGCATCGACGGGTAACGGATCGGTGGCCGTGCGCGCGAGCCGCGGCGCTTCGTGCACGTCGAGCCCCAGCCCGTGACCGGTCGAGTGCCCGAAGGCCGCGCCGAATCCGCGCGCCTCGATCGGCTCGCGCG
>JBOHSP010000014.1:0-3574 GCA_050733275.1 Gemmatimonadales bacterium | reverse complement strand
GCTCGCTCGACGAGCTGTTCATCATCAGCCGGATGCCGAACGGCAAGACCGACTGGAACAACCGGGGCGGGTTCTCGACCGATTACATCGGGAAGAACTGGGACTATCCCGAGGCCGCCTACGAGCGGCGCGCGGAGATCTGGCGTGAGCACGCAGCCTATCAGAAAGGGCTGATCTACTTCCTGGGGCACGATCCGCGCGTTCCCGCGCACCTGCGGCACGCGATGTCCACCTGGGGCTACTGCCGGGACGAGTTCCTGGACACCGGCGGGTGGCCGCACCAGCTCTACGTGCGCGAGGCGCGCCGCCTCGTGGGTGAGTACGTGATGACGGAGCACAACAGCGTGGGCCGCCGCGTCGTGCCGGACAGCATCGGCCTCGCCGCCTACACGATGGACTCGCACAACGTGCAGCGCGTGGTCGTGAACGGCATGGTGAAGAACGAGGGCAACGTCGAAGTGGGCGGCTGGCCGGATGACGACTTGGGCGGCGCGGTCACGGTGGAGCCCTATCCCATCGCGTACCGGGCGCTGGTGCCGAAACGGGCAGAGGTGACCAACCTGCTCGTGCCCGTGGCACTGTCGGCCTCGCACATCGCGTTCGGCTCGATCCGCATGGAGCCGGTCTACATGGTGCTCGGCCAGGTCAGCGGCGTCGCGGCGTCGCTGGCGATTGACCGGGGGACGATCGTCCAGGACGTGGACGTCACGGCGCTGCAGCGCGAGCTGCGCGCCAACCCCCTCGCGGACGGCAGCCCGCCGGAGGTGCTGGTGGACGACGGCGACCAGCAACGGCTGCGCGTCACGGGTCAGTGGACCCGCACGTCACCCGAGGGGAAGTTCGGACGGACGGCGCTGCGCCACGACGGTGGGCAGGGCGCGTCGGGTGAGGTCCGCTTTGTGCCGGCGATCGCGCACGAGGGGAGATACCACGTCTACCTCTACTGGCCCCGCTCGGAGACGCTATCGACCCGCGTGCCGGTGATCATCCGTCACGCCGCGGGGAGCGACACGGTGGTCATCAACATGCGGGAGCCGGATGAGATTCACGGCGGGCTCCAGCACGGCATCGTCTCGTGGGTGGGGCTCGGCGAGTATCGGTTCCGTGCGGGCGCGGACGCGTACGTGGCGGTGCGGGCCGGCGGGACCGGACCTGTCTACGCCGACGCGGCGCTGCTGGTGCCGGTGCGGGAGAGGCGGTGATAACGGGCGTCCGGGCGTCCGTCTTTACGGCTGGATGCCCGGTCCGCAGGCGTTCCCGCCATATCCCGCATTCTGACAGAGTGCGGGATTCGCGTCGATCTGGCCGTCCGGAATCGGGAAGCGCTTACGGAACTCCTGCCGGCGCCGGAGCAGGAAGACTTCGCGGCAGCGGGGAGGCAGCTCGGCAATCGCGCGTTGCACGGCATCGCGCAGCTCACGCTGGAGACAGCGGTCCTCCGGCGTGTCGGCGCTCGGGGCGTCTTCCCGCTCCATGCGCGCGATCCACGCTTCCGCCACGCCGCGGTGGCGCAGGTACTTGAGCGCGCGATTGCGCGCGGACGCGAAGAGGTAGGGTCGCGTCAGGCGCAGGGCGTCGCCGGGGCCACGCGTGTCCCAGAGATGCAGAAAGAGGTCCTGGACCAGCTCCTCGGCGACCTCGGCCGATCCCACGAAGCGGAGCACGTAGTCGCTGAGACCGCCATAGTACGCGGCGAACGCCGACTCCCAGGTGGGAGTGCCCGGCGTTGGCGCGGAGATGCGGGACGGCTCCGACACGGCGTTTGTGGCGTTGATGGAAATGAAGGGATTAATTCCCTGTCGTAGGCTATCGCTTGTCGCGGCGCCGTCAAGGCTAGAACCGGAGCAAATAGCTCACCTTGACGAAGACCTGTCGGCCGGTGGAGAGCTCGGGTCGCGCGGTGGTGACGAGCGACGGCGGCACACCCGGCTCGATCGCCACGTTTTCGTAGCGATCGGTGTACCCGACGTAGACGGCCGTGCCGGGGTGGACGAGGTAGGTGAGGAGCAGGTCGGCGCCCAATTCGCGCTCCCGCGCGTCCTCGTCCACGCGCGTGGTGTCGGCATCGTCCGCCCCCCAGTCCACGATCGCCCGAATCGACAACCGAGGCGAGAACTGGTAGTTCACCTTCCCACGCACTTGACGCTCCCGGACGAGGAGCGCGCCGGCGGACGTGCGGAGCTCCGCGTGGGTGAGGGCCTGTTCGAGGCGAAGCCGTGGCGTCGGACGGATCGTCACGCCGACTTCCGCTTCGGTCGCGCGCTCCAGTGAGGGCAACAGGTCGTCCGCCGGAGAGTGGTTCACCGCCGTGCCCCACGCGTACGACGCCTCGAATCCGAGCCACTCGAGCCACTCGGTGCGGAGCTCCACCTGTGTGCTCCAGGGACGGAAGGCGAGTCCATCGAAGCGCTCGAACGCCTCGACGCGGACCAGCTCCAGGCTCGTGTTACCGCGGAGCTCCACCTGAAACTGCGCTTCGAGCTCGCGATCGAGCACTTGGCCGCTCTGATGATCCCAGAGCACGTCGAGGGACACCGCCGGGCCGAACTGGGTGACGAGATCGGCGTCGGGCCGGAACGTGTATTCGGCGTCGTGCTCGGTCCGCCGGAAGCCCGTCCGGCTCACGAAGCCCAGGGGCGCCGCGAAGCTCGGGTCGAACTCGACGTATTTCGCGGCGTACTCGAAGTTCCGGCTCTCGAACGACAGATCGCCGAGCACGCCCCAGCCGGCGGATCGCGCGCCGTCGTGTTCGCGGTTCTCGCTGTGCATCAGCTGGGCGGTAAAGGACCAGTTGTCGCCCGCCCGCCACCGCCCATCGACGGAGAACATGCGGTCGACCTTCCAGCTCCGCAGGAACTCGCGGTCCGTCACCAGGACACCAACCGTCGATTCCTTCCCCAGCTCGCGTTGCAGGCGGACCGCGCCGATCCACGTGTCCAGCCCGGCCGCCGGGTCGCCGGCATCGAGCGCCGCCCGATCGTTCATGGCCAGGGCCCCGATCGCCCAGCGGCCCATCTTGCCGGTGAACCGCGCGCCGGCCCCGGGATCGACGATGCGCCGGGAGAAGAACAGGTTGACGGGCGTCTGGAAGTAGCCTGCGTTTTCGATGAAGAACGGCCGCTTCTCGGGGCGGAAGACCTCGAAGCGCTGGTTCACCGTGACCTGCGGATCGTCGGTCTCCACCTGACTGAAATCGGGGTTCACCGTTGCATCCAGGGTGATCCCCCCACGGAGCACGACCTTGGCGTCCATCCCGACTCGTTGGTCGCTCTGCGTGACGTGTCCCGGGATATCGTCGTCGAACACGCGCGCGCTCGCCGCCATGGAATACGGGTTCAGCTGCACGTTTCGCCCCGGGGCGATGCCGGCGAGGCCACGCGCCGTGGCGAACTGGGGTACCAGACCCGTCACGCGTTTGGTCACATGGGGCCAGTAGGCTTCCTCGTTGGCGCGCTGGATGACGCGCTGGAACGCGATGCCCCAGGTCTGCACGGAGTCGCCCGAGAACCGGAGGCTGCGAAACGGGATGGTCATGCGCACGACGTACCCGGACTCGGTGATGCGACCTTCGGAC
>JBOHSP010000013.1:0-2216 GCA_050733275.1 Gemmatimonadales bacterium | reverse complement strand
GGCCGACGGCATCGCCCGCGGGCGGGGGCGCCGCCGGTGCCGCGGCCCGATAGACCGCGGGCGCGCCGGCGGGATCGAACGGCCGAACCGGCCGGGTCACGAACTGATGCACGTACCAGTCGAGGTTGGCGAGGGTCAGGTTCACGACGGTGACGTCCTGGCGGACGCCTTCGACTTCCTGGAGGTACCAGACCGGGAAGGTGTCGTTGTCGCCGTTCGTGAACAGGATACCGTAGGGGCCGACGGACTGCAGCAGGTTGTACGCGAAGTCGCGCGCGATGGTCACGTCGGGGCCGTGGGCCCGCGACGCCGCGCGGAGGTTGAGGGCGAACGGCAGCAGCGCGAGCGCGGCGCCGGAGACGAGCGCCCGTCGGGTGCCCCACCGCTCGGCCGCGGAGCGCCACACCCGCAGCAGCCCGAGGCCGGCGAACAGCCCCCAGACCTGGAAGCTCGCGATGAAGAAGTAGTCGCGCTCGCGCACCTCGTGTTGATTCATCGTGGGATACTGATCCCACAACAGCGAGAAGCCCGGCTTGAAGTTCATGTAGGCGACGAGACCGAACCCGGTGACCAACCACAGCACGCCGAGCAGGTAGGCGACGCCGTGGTCGCGACGCTGCGCCTCGTCGAAGCCGATGGCGCCCAGTCCCGCAAACAGCACCCATGCCGAGACGGCGATGGCCCCGAGCCGGGGACCGCCGCCGAACTGCCACAGCCAGTACTGGAAGTAGTTCACGAGCTGCTGGAGGAACAGCAGCGGCGTGCGGCCCGGGTTGTCGGGACCGGAGGCGAAGATGGGATTGTCGAAGGGGCTGCGCCGGGGGTACTGCTCGCGGCGAATGACGGCGAGCAGATTGTCCCAGGTTTCGGGATTGGCCTCGTCGAGCAGCGGCTCGAGCCCGGAGCGGATGTACAGGAACGCGTACGTGGACACGCCGACGGCCGCCACGAGCAGGGCCACGAGCGGAAAGGCATAGGACCGGGCGCGGACGCACTGCACCAGCGCGGCGGCGAACGCGGCGGCGCCGAGGATGAAGACGACCGTGCTGCCCAGCCCGACGGCGATGAGCACGACCCACAGCGCCGTCAGCACCGCCCACTCGGCCCACTCGCCGCTCCGCTCCGCGGGATCGGCGGCCGGCGCGGTGCGCAGCGTGAAGAAGACGAACAGCGCCACCGCCGGCCCGACCAACAGCGTGAGCAGGTGGTTGCCGATCGACAGCGCCGCGATGTAGACGATCAGCAGCAGCAGATGCGGTGCCCGCGCCGCGCCCGTCCCCCGCAGGTCACGCCAGCGCACGCACAGCCAGCACACGGCGGCGATACTGAACGTCGCCACCGCGTAGACCTCGGTCTCGTTGCTGTTCTGCCAGACGGTGAACGTGAAGGCGGCGATCAGGGTGGCGGCGGCCGCGATGCCCGCGCGCAGCGCCGCCGCCTCCCCCGCGAGCACCCGGTGGATCACGAGGAAGGACAGGCCCGCGGCGGCCGCCGAAAAGCACGCGCTCATGAGATTCAGCCGCCACGCGTAGGCGCCGATCGGCACGACGTCGCCCCAGACGTGCCCCAGCAGCACGAACAGCGGCGTCCCCGGGGGGTGCGGGATGCCGAGGACCCGGGCCGCGGTGATGAATTCGCCCGCGTCCCACAGCGTCACCGTGGGCGCGAGCGTGACGACGTAGCCGAGCAGGACGACGAGCGCCACCCCGGCGGCGAGCCGGTACGGGGGCGGCGATGGTTCGAGCGGAAGGGCGCTAGCCGACAGGTTGCGTCACCCGTTCGCCGCCCTCGAGGTGCGAGACGGCGCCCGACAGGAGATCGCGGACCTGCTGCGGGGTAAGGTGGCGGTACAGCAGGCCGTGACTCGCGACCGAGATCGTGGAGGTCTCCTCGGAGACCACGAGCACGGTCGCGTCCGTCTCTTCCGACAGGCCGATGGCGGCGCGGTGGCGCGTACCGAGCGACTTGTCGGACACCTTGAACTGCGTGAGCGGCAGCACGCAGCCGGCGCCGATGATCTGGTCGCCGCGCACCAGGACGGCCCCGTCGTGGAGCGGCGAGTAGGGCGTGAAGATCGTCGCCAAGAGGTCGGCCGAGACTTTCGCTTCCATCGGCACGCCGGTGGTGATGAACTCCTCCAGCCCGATGTCGCCCTCCACCGCGATGATGGCGCCGGTGCTGCCCCGCGACAGCCGGTCGAGGGCCTCCGCGATTTC
>JBOHSP010000012.1:0-1643 GCA_050733275.1 Gemmatimonadales bacterium | reverse complement strand
CTCGCCCTGCGGGCCATCCTGCCCGCCCCCCTGTGGAGCGTGGCGCGGCCGGCGGGACCCGCGCCTGGCGCCGAGCGGGTGCTCACGCTGACGGCGCGGCTCGACTCGCTGCTCGAGCGGGAGCGGCGCTTCCGGCGCGCCCCCCAGCGACGCGCCGCCTACGAGGCGCTCGAGGCGCTCGGCGGCTCGGCGCCGCTGCTCCACCTGACGCGCCAGTTGCGGCTGTCGCCCAGCGTCCTGCGCGGGCTGGTGCGCGATGGCCTGGCGCACGTCAGCACCGTCGCCCAGCCCCGCGACCCCTTCGCCGGCCTTGCGACGCCCCCACCGCCGTCGCTCACGAGCGATCAGCGCGCGGTCGTGGCCGGCATTCGGGCCACACCGCCGGACACCCCCGCGCTCATTCATGGCGTCACCGGGTCGGGGAAGACGCTCGTCTATCTCGAGCTGCTGCGGGAAGTGGTGGCGGCGGGGCGGGGCGCCATCCTGCTCGTGCCCGAGATCGCGCTCACGCCGCAAACGGTGGCGCGCGTGCGCGGCGTGTTCGGCGACGCCGTCGCCGTGCTCCATTCCGGCCTGTCGGATGGCGAGCGGGCCGATGCCTGGGCCGCGCTGCGCCGCGGCGAGCGCCGCGTGGCCGTGGGGGCCCGCTCGGCCGTGTTCGCCCCGGTGCAGCGCCTGGGTGCGATCGTGGTCGACGAAGAGCACGAGCCGAGCTACAAGCAGGGCGCGGCGCCGCGCTATCACGCCCGCGACGCCGCCTGGGTTCGCACCCGGCTCGAGGAAGGCGCGCGGCTGATTCTGGGGAGCGCCACGCCGTCGCTCGAGACGCTCGACCTCGCGGCCCAGGGGCGCCTCGCCACCTTCGCGCTGCCCGAGCGGATCGGCGCGCGGCCCTTGCCTCCCGTCGAGGTGGTCGATCTGCGCAGCGCGCCCCGCGCCCCCGAGGCGGGCGCGGTCCCGTGGACCACAACGCTGGACGGGGCCGTCGCGGGCGCCCTCGAGCGGCGCGAACAGGTGCTGCTGCTGCTGAACCGCCGCGGCTTCGCCACCTTCGTGCAATGCCCCGCATGCGGCCATGTACCCGGCTGTCCCCACTGCGCGATCTCACTCACGGTGCATCAGGCGCCGGCGGCGCTGCGCTGCCACTACTGCGGCCACGAGACGGCCGTCCCCGACGCGTGCGCGCGCTGCGGGCACGCGGTCCAGCGGTGGCGCGGGCTCGGCACGCAGCAGCTCGAGCACTTCCTGGGCCTGCGTTTTCCCGGTGCCCGGATCGCGCGCATGGATCTCGATACGACCACGACCAAATGGGCGCACCACCGCATCCTCGAGCGCGTGGGGCGCGGCGAGGTGGACATCCTGCTCGGCACCCAGATGATCGCCAAGGGGCTCGACTTCCCCAACGTCACCGTGGTGGGCGTCGTCGACGCCGATACGGGGCTGCACTTTCCGGATTTCCGCGCGGGCGAGCGCACCTTCCAGCTCGTCGCGCAGGTCGCGGGCCGGGCGGGCCGGGGGCCGCGCGGCGGGCGGGTTTACGTGCAGACCCGCGTGCCCGAGCACCACGCGATCCGGGCCGCCGCCGCGCATTCGGTTGCCGCGTTCGCCGCGGCCGAGCTGCCGTTGCGCGTGCCGCCTCATCC
>JBOHSP010000011.1:0-8752 GCA_050733275.1 Gemmatimonadales bacterium | reverse complement strand
GTCGATGTCGGCGAGCTGCCGACGCCTGCGTTGTATTTCGCCACCAAGACGCTCGAGGTCGATGGCGGTCTCCAGGTCACGGGCTCCCACAATCCCCCTGAGTTCAACGGCTTCAAGATGGTGCTGGCGCACGACGCCGTGTTCGGGGAGGACATCCAGGAGCTGTTTCGCCTGATCAGTGCCGATGCGCTCCGCGAGCAGCCGGGAGGCAGGATGGCGGCTCACGATGGCGTGCTCGCGGCGTACGCGACAGCGATCGTCCAGCACAACGGACCGCTGCCCCGCAGGGTGAAGGTGGTCGTGGACTGCGGCAACGGCGTCACCAGCCTCGTGGCGGTGGACACGTTGCGCCGGCTCGGCGCCGAGGTCGTGGCGCTCTACGCGGAGTCCGACGGCACGTTCCCCAACCACCACCCCGATCCGACCGTGCTCGAGAACCTGCGCGACCTGCAGCGGGCGGTGCAGGGGGAGGGCGCAGAGCTCGGCATCGCGTTCGACGGCGACGGCGACCGGATCGGCGCGGTGGACGAGGGAGGGGCGGTCGTGCCCGGCGATCAGTTGCTCGTGTTGTTCGGGCGCGATCTGGTGCAGCGCGCCAACGGCCGAGGGTGGGGTCGCGCGGTGATCTTCGACGTCAAGTGCTCGGAGATCGTGCCGCAGATGCTGCGCCGCGCCGGCCTCGAACCCATCATGTGGAAGACGGGCCATTCATTCATCAAGCAGAAGATGAAAGAAGTCGGGGCACCGCTCGCCGGCGAAATGAGCGGCCACATGTTCTTCGGCGGCGACTGGTACGGCTTCGACGACGCGCTGTTCGCGGCGGCGCGGCTGCTCGGCTACCTGGCCCGGGAAGGCGGCCCGCTGTCGCGGCTGCTCGCCGACCTGCCGCGGACGTTCGCCACGCCCGAGCTGCGCGTGGACTGCCCCGACGAGCGGAAGTTCGAGGTGGTGCGGCGCGCGGCCGAGCATTTCGGCGGCCGCTACCGCGTTTCCACGCTCGACGGCGTGCGCATCACGTTCCCCGAAGGGTGGGGGCTGTTGCGGGCCTCGAACACCCAACCGGTCCTGGTCATGCGCTTCGAGGCCAGTACGCCCGAGACCCTCGCCGTCTACCGCGCCGAAGTGGAGGGCTGGCTCGCCCACAGCGGCGCCACGTCGTGAGTGTCGGGCTCGGGCGCCGCGCCGTCTACATCGGCGGCGCGATCCTGTTGGTCGTCCTGCTGGTCGGCGGGCGCTGGCTCGCCATCGAAACTGCCGAGCGCACCTGGGCGCGCTCCTTCACGGGCGGCGGCGCGCTGGTCGAAGCCCGGACGCTCGGGCTGCTGCTCCGGGCGCTCGTGCTCGCCTGCGCCGTCGCCTGGGCGACCGGCAATCTCCTCATCGTCTACCGCGCGATCGGCTCCGTGCAGATGCCCCGCCGGCTCGGCAATCTCGAAATCGTCGAGGCCGTCTCGCCCCGCATCCTCTTCCGGTTCACCATCGCGCTTGGCGTGATCGCGGGTGTGCTGCTCGCGCTCGGCACCCGTGACTGGTGGCGCCTGGCCGTCCTCGCCGCCGCGCCGCCAACCTTCGGCGTGAGCGACGAAACGCTGGGCCACGACGTCGGCTACTATCTCGCCGTCCTGCCGTGGCGCTCCGTTCTGCACACCCGGGCGCTGCTGCTGACGATCAGCGCCGTCGTCGGAGTGGGCGCGCTCTACGCGGCGATCGGGTCGCTGCGCATCCGGCGCGCGCGCATCGTCGCGAGCGACCGCGCGCGCGGGCACTGCGGCGTCCTGATGGCGGCGCTGGCCCTCGTGATCGCGTGGGGCGGCGCGCTCGATCCCGCCCAAGTCGTCGGCGGCTTCCACGGCCCGGTCGATGCGGCGGCGCTCGCGGCCCGCGTGCCCGGCGCGCGCTTCGTCGCCGCGGTCGCCGTCGTGACGGCGCTCGTGTCGCTCGTGTGGGCTTGGCGCGACTGGCCCAACCTCATCATCAGCGGCTGGGCCGCCCTGCTGCTCGCGCTCGCCGCGGGATACCTCGTGATCCCGGGCATCGTGCGCGCGGGCCAGGACGGCGATGATCCGTTGCTGCAATCGCGCCGCGCCACGCTCGAGCGGGTCGCGTTCGGACTCGGCGGCGAAGGCGGCGCGCTGCCCCCCGCCTTTGCATCCGCGGAAGCGGCCGCCAGCCGCATACCGCTGTGGGACGCCGAGCGCGTCGCCGCCATGGCGGACGTGCCCGCCGCGTCCGTCGCCCTCCGTCCGGCGTCCGCCGCGGCGCCCCCAGAGGGAGCCGCGGCCCCCACGTGGCTGATCGCCCCGCCGCCGCTCGCGCCGGTGGCGATCACCCGCATTGCCGTCGAAACCGATAGTGGCCTGGCGCTGTCGCGCCTGCCGACGCGCGATTCCATCCAGTGGTTCGCCCCCGGCCTGCGGGACATCGCCGTCGTCGCCCCCGATACCTGGCCGGCCCTGCGCCAGGCCGGCATCGAGCTCCGCGGATCGTGGCGCCGCTGGGCGCTCGCCTGGACCCTGCAGCAGGCGCGTCTCGCGCGCGACGAAACCGACGGCCAGATCCTGCTGTGGCGCCGGGACATCGTCGAGCGCCTGGAGGCGCTGGCTCCCTTCGCGCGCTTCGGGGCGCCGACTCCCGCCGTGGCGGACAGCGCCCTGTGGTGGCTGAGCTGGGGATACGTCACGGGAGACTACTTCCCCCTGGTGCGGCCGCAGACGTGGCGGGACGGCACGGTGCGCTACCTCCGCGCCGGGCTGCTCGGGGCGGTGCGGGTCGCGACCGGCGAAACCCACATCTGGCTCGCCCCGGGCTACGACTCGCTGACCGCCGCCTGGGCCCATCACTTCCATCCCCTGATCGAGCCCGCCGACCGCGTGCCGCAGCGGTTGCTCGTCCAGGTGCCGTATCCGGAGGACGCCTTCCGCCTCGGCATCGCCCAGGTCGTCCGGGCGGAGCGGGATTCGACGCTGACACTGAGGCCACACACGCCGTTCCACCTTCCCGGTCCCGACGGACGGTTGTGGACGGCGATCGGCCTGCAATCCGGCATCCCACCGCTGTTCGAGGGGTTGTACGTCGCGACCATGGATGCGGCGCCCGGTCCCCGCGTGGCGCTGTGGCGGCCGGTGCGCCCGACGCGGCTGCCCGGCGAGCTGGTCGGATCCAGCGCCCTGCGTGCGGGGACGCCGCGCATCTGGCGCGCGGGGCGGGCGGTCTTCACGTTGCAGGCGCAGTTCGTCCATCCGATGGGAGCAGACCCGCCGGCGCGTCCCGAGGTGGCGCAGGTGTACGTGTCGCTCGACGAGCGCACCGGACACGGGCCAACGGCGCTCGCCGCGCTGCGCGGCGGCGCGCCGGCGGATACCAGTCTCGCGGCACGCTGGGAACGGGCCCGACGCCTGGCCGTGCAGGCCGACTCGGCGCTGAACAGCGGCGACCTCGAGTTGTTCGCGCGGCTGTTCCGCCAGCTCGTGCGACAGCTTGCCCCCCCTCTCCCCCCCCGCTAGGTTGCGCCGCCGTGTCGCCAGCGCCGGGAACGATCGTCGTGGCCCTGGGAGGCAACGCCGTGGCGCCTCCGGACGAGCGGCCCACCATCAGCAACCAGTTCCGGCGCACCCGCGAGAGTCTCGGACCCATCGTGGACCTGGCGCGGGCCGATTGGCACATCGCCCTCGTGCACGGCAACGGTCCCCAGGTGGGCGACGAGCTGGCGCGGAACGAAATCGCGACGGAGCAGGTGGAGCCGCTGCCGCTGGGCGTGCTGGTCGCGGGCACGGCGGGGTGGATGGGTTACATGATCCAGCAGTCGCTGCAGAACGCGCTCGCGCGCGCGGGCGTGCAACGCTCCGTCGTCACGCTGATCACGCAAACCCTGTGCGAGGCGGATGACCCCAATCTACGCACGCCATCCAAGCCGATCGGCCACCAGCTCGACCGGGTGCGCCAGGCGCGCCTCACCGCGCGGGCGATTCCGGTGCGCGACGGCCGGCGGCTCGCGCCCAGCCCCCGGCCGGCCGGAATCGTCGAGCGCGACATGGTGCGGCACCTGGTGGCGGCCGGCCACATCGTGATCGCCGCGGGCGGCGGTGGGCCGCCGGTCTACCGCGATCCCCGACTGGGGCTGGAGGGCCTCGACGCGGTCGTCGACAAGGACCGCGTGGCCGCGATTCTGGGCCGCGAAATCGGCGCGCAGGCGTTGCTCATCCTCACCAACGTCGATGCGGTATACCGCGGCTACGGCACGCCGCGGTCTCAGCCGATCCGCCGCCTGTCGCTCGCGGAGGCCGATCACCTGCTGGCGGGCCAGGAGCTGGGCACCGGCAGCATGCGCCCCAAGGTCGAGGCGGCCGCCGCCTTCGTGCGCGCCGGCGGGGAGCGGGCGATGATCGCCGAGCTGGCCGATGGCCTCGCCGCGCTGCGCGGCGATGCGGGAACCACGATCGTCCTGGACCACGAACGGAGTGCGCGCACGTGAACCTCCACGAATATCAGGCGCGCGACCTTCTGCGCCGCCACGGCATCCCCGTCCCGCCCGGTGAAGTCGCGCGCACGCCCGCTGAGGCGCGGGCCATCGCCGAGCGTCTGGGTACTGGGGGCGGGGTCGTGGTCAAGGCGCAGGTCCACGCCGGCGGGCGGGGCAAGGCGGGGGGCGTCAAGCTCGCGGCCGATCCCGCGGAAGCCGAGGCGCACGCGCGGGCGATCCTCGGCATGACGATCAAGGGCCTGACTGTGGGCACGGTGCTCGTCGCCCCCGCGGCGGCGATCGCGTCGGAGAGCTACGTCGGCATCATCGTAGACCGCGTGAGCCAGCGGCCGGTGCTGATGGTCAGCCCGGCCGGCGGCATCGACATCGAAGAAGTCGCCGCGCACACACCAGAGAAGATCCACCGGCTCACCGTGGACCCGCGCTACGGGCTGCTCGCGCATCAGGCGCTCGGGCTGGGTCTCACGCTGTACCGGGACATCGCGCAGGCGCGCGCCGCCGCCGACGTGATGCGGAAGCTGTACGCCGCCGTGTACGCGGTCGGCGCCTCGCTCGCCGAGATCAACCCGCTCGTGACGACGCCGGACGGGAGCGTGCAGGCGCTCGACGCCAAGATCGTGATCGACGACAACGAGCTGGAGCGCCGGCCCGAGATCGCCGCGCTGCGCGACGCCACGGCCGAAGCCCCCGCGGAGGTGGCCGCCCGCGAGGCGGGACTCACGTTCATCAAGCTCGACGGCGACGTGGGCTGCTGCGTGAACGGCGCCGGCCTCGCCATGGCGACGATGGACCTGGTCAAGTACTACGGCGGCGAACCGGCCAACTTCCTCGATATCGGCGGCAGCTCGAATCCCCAGAAGGTCGTGAGCGCGCTCCGCATCATCACGGCCGACCCGAGCGTGCGGGTGATCCTGTTCAACATCTTCGGCGGGATCACCCGCTGCGACGACGTCGCCAACGGCATCGTCCAGGCGACCCGCGAGTTCGCCGTGCGCGTGCCCATGGTCATCCGGCTGACCGGCACGAACGAGCAGCAGGCGGTGCAGATCCTGACGGCGGCCGGGTTCCCGGCGTTGACGGACATGGATGCGGCGGTGCAGCAGGCGGTCGCGGCTGCCCGCGGGACGAAAGCGGGGCGGGCGTGAGCATCTTCATCGACCAGACGACCCGGCTTCTCGTGCAGGGGGTCACCGGCCGCGATGGGTCGTTTCACGCGAAGCAGATGCTCGCCTACGGCACGCAGGTCGTCGCCGGGGTCACGCCGGGCAAGGGCGGCCAGCGGTTCGAGAACGCCGTGCCGGTGTTCAACACGGTGACCGCAGCGGTCGCGGAGACCGGGGCCAACGCGGCGGTGATCTACGTCCCGGCCGCGGTGGCCGCGTCCGCGATCTTCGAGGCCGCCGACGCGGGGCTGGCGCTGATCGTCTGCATCACCGAAGGCATCCCCGTACTCGACATGACGCGCGTGCTGCCGTTCGTCGCCGAGCGCGGGGCGCGACTCATCGGTCCCAACTGTCCCGGCCTGATTTCCCCCGGCCGATCCAAGGTGGGCATCATCCCGGGCACGATTTGCGCGCCGGGGAACATCGGCGTGGTGTCGCGCAGCGGCACGCTCACCTACGAGATCATTCACCAGCTCTCGACGCACGGGCTGGGCCAGTCCACCTGCGTCGGCATCGGCGGCGATCCGCTGATCGGCACCACCTTCCGGCATTGCCTCGAGGCGTTCGAAGCCGACCCCGACACCGCGGCGATCGTCATGATCGGGGAGATCGGCGGGACCGACGAGCAGCAGGCCAGTGACTTCGTGCGCCGGCACGTGCGCAAGCCGGTGGTAGGGTTCATCGCGGGCCAGACGGCGCCGCCCGGGCGCCGCATGGGCCACGCCGGCGCCATCATCTCCGGCTCCTCGGGAACGGCGGCCGAGAAAATGGCCGCGCTGGAGCGCGCCGGCATTGCCGTGATGCGGCGCCCCGCCGACGTCGTTCCGCTGCTTCAGGAACGGCTGTGAAGCTTCGCGACGTCCTCGATCCCGCGCGCGTGCTCGTTCCGCTCATGGCGCCGAGCGTGCGGGCGGCGACCGAGCTGCTCGCGGAACGCCTCGTCACGAGCGGTGTCGTCACGGAAGCGAACCGGATGCATGCGGTGATCCGCAATACGTGGCCGGAGGACATGGTCACCGTCGGCGATCACGCGTTTCTGCCGCACTTCCGCACCGAGGCCGCGCGGACGCTGGCCGCGGCGGTCGGCGTGTCGCCCACCCCCATCCACTGGGAGAAGGATCCTCACCGCGCCGCGCGCATCGTGATCCTGATCGTGGCCCCGCCCCGCGAGACGGCCACGTACCTGCAGGTGGTCGGGGCGTTCGCCCGCCTGCTCTCCGATCCCGCCACGGTGCTCGCCGTGCTCGCCGCCAAGACGCCGGAGCAGCTGCTGCAAGTCTCGTCCATCCAGGACGTGGACCTGCCCAGCCAGCTGACCGTTCGCGACGTGATGACGCCGGGGGTCCTGGCGGCCCGGCCGGAGCAGAGCCTCGGCGACGTCGCGCGGCTGATGAACGACCGCGACGTCCGCGCCGTGCCCGTCGTGGACGAACAGGGTTCCCTCATGGGGATGGTGACGCACCGGGAGCTGCTGCGCTATCTCATCCCCGACTACTTGCACCGGACCAAGAGGCCGAGCGCGAGTCCTGGGGGCGGCGGCGCGACTGATCCGCGTACTCTCCCCGTGCGCGACGTGATGGCCCGAGCGGTGCTATGCGTCGCGGAGGAACAAACCCTCTCGGACGTCGCCAATCTCATGAACAACAAAGACGTGGACCGTTTCCCCGTGGTCCGGGAAGGAGTGGTGGTGGGGTTTTTGACGCGGGCCGATTTGATCAGACGGCTGATAACTGCGCAGTGAGGCGCAATACTGCGCAGTAACGCGCCGCTACGCGCCGTTCTGCGCCTTTGAGGTGCCATGCTCACTCTCGCCATCATCAAACCCGACGCCGTGGGCGCGGGCAACAGCGGCAACATTCTCGCGCATCTCGAGCAAGAGGGGTTCCGCATCCGCGCCGCTCAGCTCGTGCACCTCACGCGCGAACGCGCCGAGGCGTTCTACGCCGTGCACCGGGAGCGTCCGTTCTTCCGCCCGCTCGTCGAATTCATGACGTCCGGACCGGCGCTGGCGCTGGCGCTCGAGCGCGACGATGCCGTCGCCCATCTGCGCGCCGTGATCGGCGCGACCGACCCGGCGGAGGCCCAACCGGGCACGATCCGCCGCCGGTACGCGCAATCGAAGGAGCGCAACGCCATTCACGCCTCCGATTCGGCCGAGAACGCAGCGCGGGAAGTAGCGTTTTTCTTCCCGAATCAGGCGCGCCCCTAAGTTGTTGACGCAAGTGCCACAAGGGTTTAGCTTCGCTCACCATGTTGCGCGTCGACCTGCGGGAGCTGACCCACGGTCCCATGGATACGGGGGGCGAAATCGCGCCCGGCGACCCCCTCCTGGCCGGGCTCGATGTCACCCTGGCGGCCCCGGTGCAGGTGCACGGCCGGCTGCAGGCGACGGGAGAGGATCGGTATTACTGGCACGGGACCTTGCGCACCAGCGTGCAGGCGGAATGCCGCCGCTGCCTCGTGCCCGTGACGGTACCGGTGACGGCGGAGGTATCGGCGCTGTTCACCCGGGACCCCGATTCGGGGGACGACCCCGACGCCTATCCCCTGGCGCCGGACGCCACCGAGATCGACCTGGGGCCCGCCGTGCGCGAAGAGCTGCTCCTGTCGGCACCGCGGTACGTGGTGTGCGGGGACGAGTGCAAGGGACTCTGCCCGCAGTGCGGCACGGATCTCAACACCGGAGCCTGCGGGTGTGTGCCCTCCGTGGATCCACGCTGGCAGCCGCTGCGATCGCTCAAAGACACGCTGCCCTCCTGACTCGAGGAACCCGTTCATGGCCGTCCCGAAGCGAAGAACGTCGAAGCGCAAGAAGCGCACGCGCCGCACGCATTACAAGGCGACGCTACCCACTCTCCAACCGTGTCCACGCTGCGGCGATCTGAAGCAGCCGCACCGGGTGTGCCCGACCTGCGGCTATTACAAGGACGAGCAGCGCGTCAAGGTCGAGGATTGACGTGATCCGCATCGCGCTGGACGCGCTGGGCAGCGACAACGCGCCGCGGGTCGAAGTCGAAGGCGCGGCACAGGCGCTGCGCGACCTGCCGCCCGAATTCCGGATTCAACTGGTGGGGCGGACGGCGGACATCGAGGCCGCGCTCGCCGCCAC
>JBOHSP010000010.1:0-1914 GCA_050733275.1 Gemmatimonadales bacterium | reverse complement strand
CGGCAGTCCGGGCGGGGCGGGCGGACGCGGCGGCCAGATCACGATCATCGCGCCCGCCGAGGAACCGTTCCTTGCGGGGCTCGTCGAGGCTCGCGTGCCCGGCGGTGAGGGCGGCCCTGGCGGGGCCGCCGGCAAGGGAGGCCCCGGCGGTCGCGGAGGTCGGGGCGTGGCCGGCGATGGCAACTGTCCCGCCGCTGAAGATGGACCGCCCGGCCAACCCGGGACCAACGGTCCTGAGGGCCGCGATGGCCGCCCCGGCTCGCGGCCACAGGTCCTCACCGTCCCCACCCGCGACCTCTGGGGCGCGCTCGTCCCGCCGGCGCTCGAAGCGCTGATCGACTATCGACCAGGACGGTGAACGACGCCGTCTTCCGCCGTCCTACGCCGTCTTTCGCCGCCAGTACCAATATCCCGGTAACCCGAGCACAATCAGCCCCGCCCCCACCGCCGATTCGCGCGGCGTTTCGATGATCGTGTTGGCGACGAGCCAGATCGCGAACGCGATGAAGACGAGCGGCGTGATCGGATACCCCCACACGCGGTAGGGCCGCGGCAGCTCGGGGGCGGAGCGCCGCAACCGGATCACTGCCGCGGCCGAGAGACCGTAGAACAGAAACGACGCGAACACCACATAGGTGATCAGCGTGGTGTACGTGCCGCTGGCCGCGAGCACGGCGGAGATCACGCCCTGTGTCGCGAGCGCCACGACCGGCGTCGCGAACCGGGGGTGCACGCGTCCCTGTGAGCGGAAAAACAGTCCCCCCCGGGCCATCGCGTAAGGGATCCTCGCAGCCGTCAGGATGATGCCGTTGTTCGCCCCCAGCGTGGAGACGAGAATCGCGCCCGCCACGAGCGCGGCGCCGGCCGAGCCCAACACGACGGCCGCCGCGTCGGAGGCGACCAACTTCGAGCCGGCCATCCGTTCCGGGGACAGCACGTAGGCATAGGCGAAACTCACCGTCGTGTACAGCACGATGATGATCAGCGTGGACAGAATGATCGAGCGCGGGAGATTGCGACCGGGATCCTTGATCTCGCTGCCGACATACGTGGTCTCGATCCACCCGTCGTACGCCCACAGCACCGCCACCATCGCCACGCCGAACGGGCCGATCCACGATGCCGCCGGCCCCTGCGGCCACAGACCGCTGAGATTCTCGGGCGATCCTCCCGGCAGCAGGAAGGCGGTACCGACGAGGGCGACGAGCGCACCGATCTTGAGAACCGTGAGGATGTTTTGCGTAGTCGCGCCAAGTCGCAGGCCGCGACAGTTGAGCGCCGTGAGGACGACGATCGAGAGCACCGCGACGGCCCGAATCGCAACGTCGGAGAGCGAGACGAAGAATCCGATGTAGCGCGCGAACCCGACGGCGATCGCGGCGATCGACGCGGGATTGATGACGAGAAACCCACTCCAGCCGTAGAGGAATCCCCACACCGGGCCGTAGGCTTCGCGCAGATACGCGTACTGGCCACCCGCTTCGGGATACGCGGCGGCGAGCTCGGCGACCGACAGCGCGCCCAGCAGCGAAATGACGCCGCCGAGCACCCAGACCGTCGTCATCAGGCCGATGCCGTGGACCGCGGCGGCGACGTCGGCGGGGACAATGAAGATCGCGGACGCGATCATCGTGCCGACGTTGATCATCGTGGCGTCGAGCAGCCCCAGCTCGCGCCGCAGCTCTCCGGCGGGGTGGGTCATGGGGGTGCAACGATGGCGCGGGCAGACGCCGCGCGCAAATCAGAGCGCGCCGTCGGTGTAGAAATCGACGCGCCAGCCGGTCGGCGTCCGCAGCGCCCGCGTCACGTCGATGCGGACGAGGCCGTCGAGGAAACTCGCGCCGACGCCGGCGCTGAAGAGCGCGCGGTGCAGCGACAGCCGCTCGCGCGGCGCCGCGCGCGCCGCGTCCGCGA
>JBOHSP010000009.1:0-12957 GCA_050733275.1 Gemmatimonadales bacterium | reverse complement strand
CCTCCGCCCCCTCCGCCCCCGCCGCAGCCCCCGCCGCCGGGGGCCCGACCCCGCGTATGACCGAGACGACCCGCATCGACGACCTGTTCGCCACGCGCGATTCGTCGCTCGCGCTCGCGGCCGCCGCGCTGACCCGCATCGCCGACGCGCAGGGGCGGGCCACGTTCGGCGCCCTGGCGACGGCCTACCGCGAGGAATTCCTGCGGCTGCGCACGCAGACGCGGGGGACCGGACCAGCGCTTCCCGATACCGGCATCCTGTCGGTGGAGGACGCGCGCCGGCATCTCGCGACCTCGGTGCTGCCGCGGCTCGCCATGCTGAAGATCCTCGTGCTTCCGCTGGGCGCGCTGGGAGAGGCCGCGCCGGTGGCGTTCGCCGCAGACCTCTGGGCCAGCCTGCCGTCCCGCGAGGAGGCCGCGCTCCGCTTCTCCGAGCTGGCCGAGCGCAACGTCACCCACGCCGACGCGGCGGGCGACGCGCGCGCGATCCGCGGCGGCAGCCGGCTCGAGGCGCACGATCTCGTGAAGGCCTACAAAGGCCGCCGGGTGGTGAATGACGTGTCGGTCGAGCTGGCGCAAGGGGAGATCGTCGGGCTGCTGGGCCCGAACGGGGCGGGGAAGACGACCACGTTCTACATGATCACGGGCCTGGTGCGGCCGGAAGCGGGGCGGATCATACTCGACGGGCGGGAGATCACGACGGAGCCGATGTATCGCCGGGCGCGGGCGGGCATCGGGTATCTCGCGCAGGAACCGTCCGTGTTCCGCAAGCTGTCCGTGGAGGACAATGTCCGCGCGATCCTCGAGACGCTGGAGCTGGACGAGGCCGAGCAGCAGCGGCGCCTCGAGGGCCTGCTGGACGAGCTCGCGATCAAGCACCTGCGGCGGCAGAAGGCGTATCAGTTGTCGGGCGGTGAGCGCCGGCGTCTCGAGATCACGCGGGCGCTGGTCACCGAGCCGAAATTCCTGCTGCTCGACGAGCCGTTCGCCGGCGTCGATCCCATCGCCGTGCACGACATCCAGACGATCGTCGCCGGCCTGCGGCACCGCGGCATCGGCGTGCTGATCACCGATCACAACGTCGAGCAGACGCTCGATATCGTCGACCGCGCCTACATCATGTTCGAGGGCCGGGTCCAGGTCGCGGGCACGGTGCGCGATCTCGTGTTCGACGACCGCGTGGCCGAGCTCTACCTCGGGCCCACGCTCACCGCGCGACTGCGGTCGCGCCTCTCGCCCGCCGCATGAAGACCGGCCTGCACCAGCACACCTCGCTGCGCCAAGACCTGCGCATCAATCCCCGCCTGTACCAGGCGATGGATCTGCTGTACATGCCGCTGCTCGATCTCGAGCAGCACCTCAAGCAGGAGCTGCTGGGAAATCCGTTCCTCGAGCTGATCGAGCCCGAGGAGGAGGTGCAGGCGCCGGCCGCCGAGCAGCCCCAGAAGCTCGAGAAGGAAAAGACGGGGGACGACGAGCCGGACTGGGAGAGTATCCTGCTGGACGACCGCACGGAGCACAGCGTGCCGAGCGGGAGTTACAGCGACGCGCGGGAATATGTGGAGCCCGTGACGGTCGACGGGAAGGATCTCATCGACTATCTGCGGGAGCAGACGCGGCTGCTCGACTTCACGCCACGCCAGCAACTGCTGGCGGAGGAGTTTCTGGGCAACATCGGGGAGGACGGGTACCTGCCGGCGACGCTGGAGGACATCCTGAAGGGCGCGAATCAGCTGCTCGAGGAGCACGAGGCGGAGTCCGAACAGGACCTCAATGTGCCGCCGTTCACCATGGCCGAGGCGGAGGAGATGCTGCGCATCATCCAGCAGCTCGACCCCCCCGGCATCGGCGCGCGCAACCTGCGCGAGTGCCTGCTGCTGCAGCTCGAGAGCCAGAAGCGGATCGACACGCTGGTCTATCGGCTGGTCAAGGAGGCCTTCGACGATCTCATCGCGCATCGCTGGAGCGATCTTGGCAAGCGCTTTGCCCTCGCGCCCGAGGAGGTGCAGCGGGCGGCCGACGAGCTGGCCCGTCTCGATCCCAAACCGGGACTGCAACACGCGCCGGCCAACGACGCCTACATCATCCCCGACCTGATCGTCGACAGAATCGACGACAAGTATCTCGTCTTCCTCAACGACAGTGGCCTGCCGCGGCTGCGCATCTCGCGCGCCTACCAGGAGATCGCGCGCGACAAGAAAAAATACGACGGGGAGAGCAAGGAGTTCATCAACCAGCGCCTCAACAGCGCGCACTGGATGATTCAGGCGATCGAGCAGCGGCGCCAGACGATGCTGAAGGTGATGAATTTCATCGTGGACCGGCAGCGCGACTTCTTCGAGAAGGGCATCGAGCACCTCAAGCCGCTCACGCTGCGCGAGGTCGCCGACGTGATCAACATGCACGAGAGCACGGTGAGTCGCGTGACCAACGAGAAGTACGTGCAGACGCCGCGCGGGCTCTTGCCGCTCAAGTTCTTCTTCTCGAGCGGGCTCACCACCACCACCGGCGAGGACGCGAGCGCGCGCTCGATCAAGGCGCAGATCCAGAAGATGGTCGCCGAGGAGTCGCCCAAGAACCCGCTCACCGATCAGCAGATCGTCGAGCTGTTCGACCGGCGCGGCGTGAAGATCGCGCGGCGCACCGTCGCCAAGTACCGCGATCAGCTCGGCATCCTGCCGGCGCGCATGCGCAAGCGCCTGTGAGCCTCGCCACCAACTCCACCCCGCCGGAGGTGAGTGTCCTCGTCCCCGCCAAGGACGAGGCCGACAACCTCCGCGAATTCGTGCGACTGGCCCGCGAGGCGCTGCTGCCGCTCCCCTACGCCTGCGAAATCGTGATCGTGAACGACGGCAGCCACGACGCCACGGGGACCGTGCTCACGGAGCTCACGACGCGCCATCCCTTCGTGCATGGGGTGACCCACCGCTCCCGCCGGGGCATCGCCGACGCACTCAAGTCCGCGGCGGAGGCCGCGCGGGGCCGCGTGCTCGTGTTCTATCCCGCCGACCTGCAGTACCTGCCCAGCGACATTCCGCGGCTCGTCGCGCCGATCCTCGCCGGCCAGGCCGATGTCGTCACCGGGGCCAAGCAGGGACACTACGAGCGGCGCTTCGTCTCCCGGGTATACAACGCCCTGTGTCGCTGGCTGTTCGGCGTTCGCGTCACCGACCTCAACTCCGTCAAGGCCTACCGGCGCGAGGTCATGGACGCCGTCCCCGCCCGGCCGGACTGGCACCGCTTCATGGTCGTGCTGGCGGCCGCGCAGGGCTTCCGTCTCGCCGAGCTGCCCGTTCCCCTCCACCCGCGTCGCGCCGGCGTTTCAAAGTTCGGCGTCGGCCGCATTCCGGTGGGCGCGCTCGATCTCCTGTCCGTGTGGTTCCAGCTGCGGTTCGGCCGCAAGCCGATGCTGTTCTTCGGGGTCGCGGGCACCATCCTCTTCTTTCTCGGCCTGGTGGTCGGCGGCGTGGCGCTGTACCTGCGGTTCGGACCGCCGCACGTGGGCTTCCGGCCGCTGCTCGACCTCATCATGGTGCTCGTGATCAGCGGCGTGGCGCTGTTCGGATTCGGGTTCATCGGGGAAATGCTCGCCGGCATGCGCGAGGAGCTGCGAGCGCTGCAGCGCGAGCTCGAGCGCCGCCGCGACGCCGGACCACCGCCCGCCGCGTAACGCGGCTCACCAATTGCGGGACTGCCACACGGCCGCGTTGACCCCTCCAGCCCCGCCGTCCTAGATTCTAGCCATGCGGTTGCCTGTGGGCCGTACCACTCCGCTGCTCTGCGTCCTGGCCGTGCTCGGCTGCGAACAGGCGACGGGGCCGAGCGCCGCGCCGGCGACCATCACGCTGGCGTCGCCTGCGAAGATCGTCTACGAAGGCGCCGCGCTGAGCCTCAGCGCCGTCGCCACCGACGGCGGCGCTATCACCTACGCGTCACGCGATCCGGAAATCGCCCGCGTGTCTCCCGACGGGGTCGTCAGCGGCATTCTCACGGGCAGCACGTATGTCATCGCCGCGAGCGGTACCGCTCGCGACTCGGTGCTGCTCACCGTGCTCGTGCGGCGCGACGGGTTCGACGGCCGGCCCTACGGCGCCGCCATCTCGCGCGACGGGCTCGCCTTCGTGACGGTCATTGGCCTCGAAGAAGTCGCGCGCGCCCCGGTGCCGTTCCCCGAGTTCACCACCGCGGCGCGCGTCGGCGCCGTCCCAACGGACGTCCAGTTCAACAGCACCGGCACCCGGGCGTACGTCAGCAACCAGTTCGACGAGTCGATCGCTGAGATCGACGTGGCAACCGGAGCGTGGATCGATACGATCGCCGTCGAGGGCGACGCGTTCCGGGTGCTCGTCGCGCCCGGGGACAGCATGCTGTGGGTCACGACCAACGCGAACAGCGTCTTCGTGATCCGGCTCGCAACGAAGGAGATCGTCGCCCGTATCCCGACGGTTCAGGACGTCAACGGCCTGGCGGCGCGCGGCGACCGGGTATGGATCAGCACGCTCTGGGCCGGCACTGTCCTGGAGGTGAACGCGCACAGCTACGCGGTCGAGCGCGTCTTTGACGTGGGTGGCATCCCGCAAGAACTCATCGTCTCACCGGATGGCGAACGGCTCTATATCGCGAACGAAGCCGGCAAGGTGCAGATCTGGAGCCTCGACAACGGCACGGAGCTCGCCTCGATCGCGTTGCCGGGCGGCGGGGGATTCGGGATGGCGCGGCACCCCGGCAACGGCTTCCTCTATGTTTCGACCGGCTACTACTCCCGGACGGTGTGGGTGGTGAACCCCGAGAGCGAGGCCATCGTGCGCCGCATCCAGACGGGCGGCACGCCACGGCGGATTGCGTTCGATCCCGGGGCACAGATCGGCATCGTCACCAACGAGTACGGCTGGATCGACCTGATCCACTAGACCACGGCCCGGTACACCGCCTCCCACCGCGCCGTCACAGCCTCCCAGCTGAACCGCTGCGCCAGTCGCGCGCGGCCGGCGGCGCCGAGCGCCCGGGCGTAGGCCGGGTCCTCCAGGACGCGTTCCAGGGCGCGCGCGAGCGCCGCGGCGTCGCCCGGGGGGACGAGCAGGCCGGTCTCCCCGTCCACCACGATGTCCACGATCCCCCCTGTGCGACTCGCGATCACGGGCACTCCATACTGCATCGCCTCCAGCAGTACGACGCCGAGCCCTTCGGTGTCGCCGCGCGCGTCTTGCACCGCCGGCAGCACGACGACGTCCGCCGCGGCGTAGGCGCGGCGCAGCTCGGCGTCCGGCACGCGGCCGCTGAACTCGACACGCCCGGCGACACCCGCCTCACGAGCCCGCGTTTCGAGTCTGGGCCGCTCGGGTCCATCGCCCACCACCACGAGCCGCGCTCCCCCGGCCTGCAGCCGCGCCAGGGCGGTGATCAGGTGCACGACGCCTTTGCGTTCCACCAGGCGGCCGACGAACAGAATCGTCGGTGACTCGGTCCGCGCCCTCGGAGCGGGGGGACCGCCGTCAGGCAGGGCGGGGGCCGGTACGGCCGCGGCATAGGGAATGACCTCCACGGACACATCCACGAGCTCGCGCAGCTCCGCGGCGGTATACGACGAGATCGCGACGACGCGCGCCGAGCGGCGCGCCGCCCAGACGAGCAGGCGACGGAGCGGTTTCAGGGCGCTCTTCACCCAGCGCAGCTCGACCCCGTAGAACGTGGTGACGACCGGCGCCCGCCGCGCGCGCTGCGCCGCCCAGCCGAGCAGCGCCAGCGGCATCGGCCAATGCACGTGAATCACGTCGTAGCGCCGCCGCCGGCAGAGCCGCCAGACGGCGACCATCCCCGCCGCCACGAAGGCGAGCGGGAGCAACCGATAGAGCAGCGACCGCCGCATCCGGTCGGGGGCGGTCTCCTCGTGCGTCAGGTTCTCCCAGCGGCGCAGGAAGTAGCGGAACCGGTGCACGGGGATGCCGTCGAACACCTGATCCCCGGAGCCTTGGTAGGACGAGGTGAAGACTTCGACCTCGTGACCCGCCTGGCGCAGCCGCCGCAGCAGCTCGACGAGCCACGGGGTGATCGGGTCGTCAGGGCCGCGAGGGAACGCCGTGACGATATGCAGGATCCGCACGGCAGGAAGTATACGGCCTTTTGCCGGGTGCATCCTGCCCGCTATCTTTCGGCCACACACGGACTAACGATCGCACAGAGGATACTTCCGCAATGGCTCGTCCCATTACCACTGCGTCCGCGGAACTGACGAAGTTTTACAGCGAGCGCTTCAACTGGCGGAATTCCGGCGAGGAACGGATGCGGTTTCGCCGCGCCACCAAGCTCGCGCAGGTCCGCCCGGGCGCGGCGGTGCTCGATATCGGCTCGCGCAACGGCGATCTCCGGAACTACCTGCCGCGCGACGTGAAGTATCAGGGGCTCGACATCGCGCCGGAGTTCGCCGCGCCGGACATCCTGATCCACGACATCACCACGGGCCTGCCGTTTCCCGACGCGTCGTTCGACAACGTGTTCATGGTCGAGGTCCTGGAGCATACGCCCACGGCGTACAACACCGCCGGCGAGATCCACCGCATCTTGCAACCCGGCGGCGTGTGGGTCGTGTCGGTCCCCAACCCGTATCACATCAAAGAGATCATCTGGAATCTGTTCCGCGTGGCCGACAAACAGGGGCACATCTACAGCTGGACCCGCCAGACGATCACGCGTTTGGGGGAGATGAACGGCTTCCGGTTGGCGGATTGGGGCGGCACCTACTTCTACCCGCCCATTCCCGCACCCTGGTGGATGCTGGCGCGTTCCGTCGCCTATAAGTTCGTCAAGGACTGACCGATCCCGCCCCTGACACGCGCGCGGCGATGGCTCTGGGCGATCCAGGCGGCCGTCGCCGTGGTCGTGATCGCGCTCGTGGCGCGGACGCTCACGCGCAACTGGGCCGAGTTCCGGGCGTTGCGCGTCGCGCTCGACGTGCAGCCGGTATGGCTGGCCCTCGCGGCGCTGACCGTCTTCGTGACCTACGCCTTCTACATCGAAGCGTGGCGGCGGCTGCTGGCCGGCTGGGCCCAGCACATCCCCTTCAGCGCGGCGGCGCGCGTCTGGTCCCTGGCCAATCTCGGCCGCTATATCCCCGGAAAGATCTGGAGCGTCACGGGCCTCGTCGTGCTCGCGCAGCGCGCGGGCGTGCGCGGTAGCGCCGCCGCCACGTCCACGGTGGCGTTTCAGGCGCTCGTGCTCGGGTCGGGCGTCGCCGTCGTCGCCGCCGCGGCGCCCCAGGGCGCGTCGGCGGTGCGGCTGGCCATCGGCTTTCTCGTCGCCGCCGGGTCGCTCGCCCTCCTCGTCTGGGAACCGGCGGCGCGGCGCCTGGGGCAGCTCCTCAGCTCGGCCAATCCGTTGCCGCCGCTGCCGCTGTCCGCGGTCGCGTGGGGTGGCGCGCTAATGCTGATCGGGTGGGTGACCTACGGCGTGGCGTTTTGGCTGCTGGTGCGCGGCCTGCTGCCCGATCCGCTGTTATCGCTCCCGGCCGCCACCGGGATCTTCACCTTCAGCTACATTCTCGGCACGCTCGCGGTGTTCGCCCCCGGCGGCCTTGGCGTCCGTGAGCTCCTGCTCGTCAGCCTGCTCACGCCGCCACTCGGCACGGGCGGCGCGGTAGCCGTGAGCGTCGCTTCGCGCATCTTCCTCACGCTCACCGAAGCCGCAGCCGCGGGGATCACCATCGTGACGGGCAAACCGGCGCAGGTGGAGGGACCTTCGTGACCGCCTCGACCTACGAGCCTCGACGGCCCGGCCTCGTCGCCACGGCCCTGTGCACCCTCTGGGTGGGCATCCTCAGCCTCCCGATGCTCGCCGGCCGCTTCCTCGCCGGGCCCTTCAGCGATCAGATAACGGCCGGCCTGCCGTTCCGGGGATGGGGCGCCGAGTGGTGGCGCCGGCTGGGACACGTCCCGCTGTGGAACCCGGAGATCTTCGGCGGCATGCCGTACGTCGGCGCGCTCGGGACCGGCGACGTGCTGTACCCGACCGCGTTCCTGCGACTCATCCTTCCGACCGCCACGGTGATCAACCTCGGGTTCTTCGCGCACTACGTGCTCGCGGGCGTGTTCATGTACTTGTTCCTGCGCCGCCTCCCGGTGTCCTGGGGCGGCGCCGTCACCGGCGCCCTCGCCTACCAGCTCTCGGGGCTGGTGGCGTCGTACGTGCAACCGGGCCACGACGGCAAGCTCGTCGTCACGGCGCTGATGCCGCTCGTGCTTCTGGGCCTGTTGATCGGCATGCGCGACCGGCAGCTCTGGGGGTACAGCCTCACGGCGCTCGGGGTTGGGCTCGGCATCCTGACGCAGCACGTGCAGCTCACCTACTACCTGCTGCTGACGACCGGGCTGTTCGCGCTGTACCTCACATTCGGCAGCGGTTCGCCGGCCGCTCGCGACCGCATCGCGCGGCTCGGCCTCGCGCTCGGGGCGGTGCTGCTCGGATTTGCCATCGCCGGCCCGCAGCTCCTGCCGGCCTTCGTCCACATGCCGCTGTCGGCGCGCGCCGCGGGCGTCGGGGGAGGGTTCGCCGGAGCGACGAGCTACGCCATCCCCTGGGATCATGTCCCGGAGTTCTTCCTCAAGAACTTCGTGGGGTGGGGTGCGCTCGGCACCTACTGGGGGTCCAATCCCCTGAAGCTCCACTCCGAGTATCTCGGTCTTCCCGTCGTCGCCCTGGCGGTCCTGGGAGCGGGCGCGGGCCAGGACCGGCGGCTGCGGCTGTGGCTCGGCGGCATTGGCGCCCTGTTCCTGCTGATCAGCCTCGGATCGGCCACGCCGTTCTACCGGCTCTGGTGGGCGGTCATGCCCTATGTGAAGCAGATGCGCGCGCCGGGAATGGCGTTCTTCGTGGTGGCGTTCGTCGTGGCCTGCTTTGCGGCATTCGGGGTCGAGCGGCTCGAGACGACGGCGCAGGACGGGAAGCCCCGCAGACACGTGAACGGCTGGTTGATCGCCGCCGGCGTGATCGCGCTCCTGGGGCTGGCCGGCGTGTTTGGCCGGATCGCCGAGTCGCTGGGCGCCGGGCGGTCTCCCGATACGGGCGCCATCGCGGTCGGGGCGGTGACCAGCGCCATCGCGCTCGCCGCCGTCGCGGGATTGGCGTGGCTGGCGCTGCGCGGCAGGCTGTCTTCCGCGCGCTGGATACCCGCCGCGCTGGTCGTGATCGGCACCGATCTCTGGTTCAACGCCCGCCCGTTCTGGACCTACAGCGACGCGCATCGCGACATGGCGCGCTCGGATGCGATGATCGACCGGATCAAGGCGGGGGGCATGCCCACGCGGGTCCTCGAGCTCGGCGCGCTGTTGGGGCAGCCGGTGTACGACGGCTCCGCGCTCATGGCGCGCAGCATCCCGCAAGTCCTGGGTCAGCACGGGCTCGAAATCCGCTACTTCGTCAACGTGCTGGGCGGACGCGGCGAGTGGCGCAACCTGGGGAACATCCAGCTGTGGGACCTGTTGGCCGTGCGCTGGGTCATCGCCCCGGCATCCGTCGGGGGGCTGGACTCGATCCCGGGGTTCACGCAGGTGCTGAGCGGAGTCACGTCGGTGAACGGCACGCCGGCGAACCTGTTCGAGCGGCGCGAGCCGGTACCGTATGCGCGCGTGGTCCCCGCCGCCGTGTCGCTCGACTCGGCGCAGCTCCTGGCCACGGTCACCGATCCCCGGATGGCCTACGATCGCATCGTGCTGCTCGACAGCCGGGCCGGGATCCTGACCCCGCCGCTGACCGCTCTGCCGGCCACGAGTCGCAGCCGGGCGACTGTCGAGACGTGGGAGCCGGGCCGCATGGTGATCACGCTGGATCCTCCACCCGAGGCGGCTGCCTATGTGCTGGTTGCCGAGAACTGGTATCCCGACTGGCAGGCAAGGGTGGACGGCTTGGCGGCACGCGTGCTCCGGGGCGATTGGACGCTGATCACCGTGCCCGTGGGGGCGGGTGCCCGACGCATCGAGCTGACCTACCGCAGCACTGCCTTCACGATCGGCAAGGTGATCTCCTGGCTGGCGCTGGTCGTGGTCGCGGCGTCGTTCGTGTGGCCCGTCCTCGCCCGGCGACGGCCGCGTGTCTGAGCGCGCCCTCGTCGTCATCCCGACGTACAACGAGGCGGGGAATCTGCCGCAGATCGTGCCGCAGATCCTCGCGCAGGACCCGCGGCTCGACGTGCTCGTCGTCGATGATAATTCGCCGGATGGCACGGGCCGGATCGCGGACGAGCTGGTCGCCGCCCATCCGCGGGTCCATGTCCTCCATCGGGAGGGGAAGCTCGGCCTCGGCACGGCCTACATCACCGGGTTCCGCTGGGCCCTGGACCGCGATTACGAGTACATCTTCGAGATGGACGCCGACTTCTCCCACGACCCCGAACACCTCAAGCAGTTTCTCAAGGCCGCCGCCGATGCGGACGTGGTCCTGGGGTCGCGCTATCTCCACGGGAGGGTGACGGTCGTCAATTGGCCGATGGGCCGGCTGCTACTATCGTATTGCGCGAACATCTATGCGCGCTGGATCACCGGGGTGCGGATCTGGGACCTGACGGGCGGCTTCAAGTGTTTTCGCAGGCGCGTGCTCGAGGCGATTGACTTGACGCAAGTTGGTTCGAACGGATACGCATTCCAAATCGAGATGAGCGTGCGGGCATGCCGAAAAGGGTTCAGGCTGGCGGAGATCCCCATCGTGTTCGTCGATCGAACCGAGGGGCAGAGCAAGATGAATCGAGCCATCGTCCGCGAGGCGATCTGGAAGGTGCCGCGCCTCAGGCTGATGGGATGGTTCGGCCGCATCTAATCGGGTTGCCCGTCTACAAGTTGACAGGGTCGGGGAACGACTTCGTCATGGTCGACGGGCGCGTGTCGGCACCGGGAGAGTGGTCCACCGAGGACATCCGCGCCGTCTGCGCCCGCGGCACGGGGATCGGCGCCGACGGCCTCGTGTTCGTGAGCCCGGGATCGCAGCGCGGCGCGGCCCGCATGGTCTACTACAATGCCGACGGGTCGCATGCCGCGATGTGTGGGAACGCGGCGCTTTGCAGCACCACGCTCGCGGTGCACCTGAGCATCGGCGCGGGGAGCGAGTTCGCCCTGGAGACGGATGCCGGCATCTATCGCGGGCGCGTGGCTGGGACCGGCCGCGCCGAGCTCGGCCTCCCGGCCGTGACCCCGCCGGCCGCCGTGGCGGGGTTGGTCCTGGGCGACGGCGAGCGGCAGGCAGCGCTCGGCGTCGTCGGCGTTCCACACTTGGTGGTCGCGCTGGAGAGCCTGGAAGCGCTCGAGCGGGTCGATGTCGGACGCCGCGGGCGCGCCCTGCGGTTCGACCCGGCGCTGGGACCTCAGGGCGCCAACGTCAATTTTGTGGCGCCGGCGGCGGCCGGGTGGCGCATGCGCACGTACGAGCGCGGCATCGAGGCAGAAACGCTGGCGTGCGGGACCGGGGCGGTCGCCGCCGCCTGCGCCATTCAGGAGTGGGGCCTGGGAGCGCTGCCGCTCGACATCCTGACGAGTAGCGGGCGCCAGCTCACGGTCCGCGCCATCAAGGCCGCATCAGGGTCGTACGAGGACGTGTGGCTGGCGGGTGAGGGACGGATGGTGATGAGGGGTGTGATTACCTGATGGCTTTGTCCACATCTATGCACATCGCTACTTAACATAACATCTATTATACGACAATCGTTTCAGAGGCTGAACAGCGCCCCGACCACCTCCGCAGCCAGGGTCCCCACAAAGCGCTGCCCGGCGTCCTGCCACCGCGCCGCGTTCGTCTGTCCGTTCCACGGTTCGACCACGTACTCGTACAGCAGCGAAAGCATCGTGGCGAACGCAATGCGGCGTTCGGCGCGCTGCCTCCACGTCTCGTCCATCCAGGGCCCGCGCGCGAAGAGGTCGGCGCCGGCACCCCCGCCAAGCTCGGTGATCCAGGATGAGACCGACACAGGTCGTTGCGCGCTGCCGGACGCAGCGGCTACACAGGCCAGGCAAGCGAGAAGCAGGAGAACGCGGCTCACAGTGCCTGGTCACCTACGCACGAGGCGTACCAAGCCCTGATCAGCCCGAAACTTGCGTTACGGAGTCCCCTTGGTCAGCTCACCGAGGCGCACTTTCGCTTCGGTGAGGGCTCCGGAGGTGGGAAATTCGTCGATCACGCGGCGATAGGCCGCGATGGCCCGGGTGGTATCGGCCGCCGCCCGCCAGGCCCGCCCTGCATCTGCGAGCATTTGCGCCTTAAGAAAGGGCATTCTGGCGCGGGAAGCCGCTTCCTGGTATGCCGAGGCTGCCTCGCGCGGCTTGCCGAGATTCTCATAGGCGGCGGCCAGGAGGCCGTACGCCTTGGCCGCATAGGCGTCGCTCGCCCCCGAAACGAACTCCAGCAGCGCGTCCACCGCTTGTTGCGGCTGTCCCTGCTGCAGCCGAACCTGCGCCAACAGGATCCGCGCCTCTTCGGCCGCGTTGGTGCCTGCATAGTTCGCGACGATCCGGGCCAGCTCGCTCGCGGCGAGCGGGAGATTCTGACTCTCCCACGCGAACCGCGCGCCCTGCAATTCCCGTCGGGCGATGACTTCGCTTCGCCGGTTCGACCAAACCGTCCAGACCAGCAGCCCGACGCCGAGCACCAGCGCCGTCACGATCCAGGTGGCGATGCGCCGGTGCGCGCGCACCCACCCGATCACCTGCGCCGGAAACGCCTCGCCTTCGGTGGCCGGCCGGGCCGGCGTCATCGTCCGCGTTGCCATGGCTCGCTTCGCTCGAAGGTCCAATTTCCAATGGTCCAGGCCAGTGCCCCTGGGGTGACTCGAACACCCGGCCAACGGTTTAGGAAACCGCTGCTCTATCCACCTGAGCTACAGGGGCCAGATCCGGCAGCTTCACGGGAGCTTGCGGCGTAGAACGCTTAAAGATACCCGGTGCGACGGACGTGCGCGACACCTGGCCGAAGAACCGCGCCGTCTAGA
>JBOHSP010000008.1:0-3334 GCA_050733275.1 Gemmatimonadales bacterium | reverse complement strand
GAGGTGTGGCCCCGCGACGCGGTGTTTCAGGCCGGCCCCGGCGGCGCGTTGCGGCTCGCCATCCGTCAGGGGCAGCGGCTGAGCGTGAGCGACCAGCTCGTCCTGCTCGCGATCGCCAGCTCGCTGGGACGCCGGCCCGTGACGTTCGGTGTGTCGTCGGGCCGCGCCGCCTGGCTGGGGCTCGACCCCCACCTGGTACTGCAGGGACTCGTGTACGACGTCGTCGCGGGTCGCGCCGACACGGTGCCCGGATTCATGCAGGGGCTGCACGGGCCGATGGTGGATTCGGCGCGCACGCGGGTGCTGGTGGACTCCGTGTTCCGCTTCGGCACGCTGCTCGAGCCCCCACCCGATTCGCTCACGCTGGAGTCGGCCTCGGCCCAGGCGGCCACGTCGTTTTCGATCCCGTTCCTGGAGCTCGGGAACGCAGCGGCGCTGCGCGGCCAGCGGCGGCTGGCGCTGGAGTACCTGGGGCACGCCTACCGGCTCAATCCCACTGAAGCGCTCGCCGAGGTCATGCGCCGCATCGAAACCGAAGAACCGTAGCGGCTTAGGTCTTCGCCCCCCGCGCGTCTATATTCCACGGCTATGACGTTCGCGGCCCTCCCGGAGCGCCTGGCCGCGGTGAGGGCCTGCATCGCGCGCCACGCGACGCAGCCCGTCACGATCGTCGCGGTGACGAAGGGCTTCGGCGCGGAGGCGGTGCGGGCTGCGCTCGCCGCCGGACTCGCCGACATCGGCGAGAACCGCGTGCAGGAGGCGTTGCGCAAGCAGGACGAAGTGGCGGGTCTGCCGGTGCGCTGGCATCTGGTCGGCCACCTGCAGCGCAACAAAGCGAAGTTCGTGCCCGGGCGCTTCGCGCTCGTGCATTCGCTCGATGCGGCGCCGCTGGCCGACGAGCTGGCGCGGCGCGCCAGTGACCAGGTGCTGCCGGTGCTGCTCCAGATCAACGTCGCCCGCGAGCCGCAGAAAAGCGGCTGCGCGCCCGACGACGCGCCGGCGCTGGCGCGGCACATCGCCGCGCGGCGCGCACTGCACCTGGAAGGTCTGATGACGATCGCGCCGTTCACCGCGGATGTGGCACTGCAGCGCCGGACCTTCCGGGAGCTGCGCGTCTTGCGAGACCGGCTGCAGGAGGAGGAAGGACTATGGTTGCCGACCCTCTCGATGGGGATGTCCGACGACTACGCTACGGCAGTCGCGGAGGGAGCAACGGTGATCCGCCTGGGTACCGCCCTGTTCGGACCGAGACCATGAACGACGACGCATTCACCCTCACCCCGCTCGACGTCCGCAAGCAGGAGTTCCGCAAGACGCTGCGCGGCTACGATCCCGCGGGCGTCGAGGACTTCCGGGCGCGCGTGGCCGACGCGCTGGAGCGCGCGATCCGCGAGCGCACCATCCTCGAGGATCGCCTCACGACGCTCACCGAGCAGCTCCGCGTGTTCCGCGAGCGCGAGAAGGCGATGAATGAAGCGCTGGTCGCCGCCCAGCAGCTCCGCCAGGAGACGCGCGCGGCCGCCGAGCGCGAAGGGCAGGTGATCGTGCGCGAGGCCCAGGCCGAGGCCAAGCGGCTGCTCGACGAGGCTCGCGCAGGCGAAGGGGCGGTCCAGGCGCGCATGGCGGAAACCGAGCGCCAGTTCCAGCAGTACGTCGGCGGCTTCCGCGCCCTGCTCGAGCGGCAGCTCGCCGAGCTGCGCGCGCTCGACAGCCGCGGGGCAGAGCACCGCGGGTGACCGACCGGCAGGACGTGGCCGCGGCCGTCGCGGCCGTGCGGGCGCGCACGCCCCTCGTCCCCGAGGTGGCCGTCATCCTCGGCACCGGGCTCGGCGCCCTCGCCGACGCGGTCGAGCGGCCCACCACGATTCCCTACGCCGACATCCCCGGCTTCCCTCTGGCCACCGTCGAGACGCACGCCGGCCGACTGCTGCTCGGCACGCTCGCGGGCCGCCGCGTGGTGCTGATGCAGGGACGGTTCCACCGCTACGAGGGCTACCGCCTGCAGCAGATCGCCTTCCCCATCCGCGTGTTCAAGGCGCTGGGCGCCACGACGCTCGTCGTGTCGAACGTGTCGGGCGGGATGCACCCGCTGTGGGACACGGGTGACCTCGTGCTCATCGCCGATCACATCAACCTGCTCGGCGACAATCCGCTGGTGGGGCCCAACGACGACGACCGGGGGCCGCGGTTCCCCGACATGTCGGCTGCCTACGATCCCGCCCTGCGCGCCCTGGCGCGCGACATCGCGCTGGAGCTGAAGATCCCGCTGCGCGAGGGCGTGTACGTCGCTGTTTCGGGACCGAATCTCGAGACGCCCGCCGAGTACCGCATGCTGCGCACGGTGGGCGCGGACATCGTGGGGATGAGCACCGTGCCCGAGGTGATCGCCGCGGTGCATCAGGGCATGCGCGTTCTGGGCCTCTCGATCATCACCGACAAGTGCCTTCCCGACGCGCTCGAGCCGACGTCGGTCGAGCGGATCATCGGCATCGCGCGCGCCGCCGAGCCGCGGCTGGCGGCCGTGGTGCGCGGCGTGCTGCACCGGCTCGACGGATGACGTATCCCCACGCCCCCCCGCGCCCCCCCGCCTCCCCGGGCGCCGCGGCCTCGCCGGACGCGCTGGAGCGCGAGCTGCTCGCGACCTGGAAAGCCGAGCGGCTGTTCGCCCGCGTGCAGGAAGCGACGCGTTACGGGCCGCCGTTCGTCTTTTTCGAGGGACCGCCCACCGCCAACGGCCGCCCCGGTCTGCACCACGTCTTTGCCCGGACGCTCAAGGACCTGATCTGCCGCTATCACACGATGCTGGGGGAGGGCGTCACCCGCATCGCGGGATGGGACACGCACGGTCTGCCGGTCGAGATCGAGGTCGAGAAGGCGTTGAACATCAACGGCAAGAAGGACATCGAGGCCTACGGCGTCGAGCGCTTCAACAGGCTCTGCCGCGACAGCGTGTTCAAGTACAAGGCCGAGTGGGAAGCGATGTCGGACCGCATGGGGTACTGGCTCGATTACGAGCACCCCTACGTCACGTACACCAATCCCTATATCGAGACGGTCTGGTGGTTGCTCAAGCGGCTGCACGAGAAAGCGCTGCTCTATCGCGGCCACAAGGTCTTGCCGTATTGCCCGCGCTGCGGCACCGCGCTGTCGTCGCATGAGCTGGCGCAGGGGTACGACACTATCCAGACGAATTCCGTTTACGTCGCTTTCCCGCTGGCGGACGACCCGGCGCGGCAGCTGGTGATCTGGACCACGACGCCCTGGACGCTGCTCGCCAACGTCGCCGTCGCGGTGCATCCCGATCTCGAGTACGTCGAGTACGCGCATCCGGATC
>JBOHSP010000007.1:0-5077 GCA_050733275.1 Gemmatimonadales bacterium | reverse complement strand
ACCGCGCTCATCGGAGCTGCCCCACGCTGGTCGCGAGCTGGACGAACGCCGTGACGACGAACTGGGCCACCTTGCGGTTCGTCTGCCGCTCTTCGGTTAGAACGTAGGCCACTTGCAGTCCCGCGCTGGCGTTGGACGGCAGATCGGTATCCATCGTAAGGTGCGCCTGCATCTGGCGGCTGTCCACGTAAGGTACGCAGGCAGTTTGGCCGGCGCTGCGCAGGCACGTCGTGTTGTCGGTAACGGAGTAGCGCGCACTGGTGCGGATCGGCGCCCGCCACCCCCCCGCGGCACCCCCCGGCGGCCAGAACGCGAACGATAGCGTGGCGTTCTGCTGCCCGCGAATGCTGCGAAACAGGCTGCCCGCGGCCAGGCGCTCGCGGCGCGTCCGCGTGGCGTCGAACGTGGTGAGCACGCCGCCCGCCCAGGTGAGCGTGATCGCGGGCGCCACGGTGCGCTCGCTCGTGCGGTACGCGACGAGGCCGCTGCCGACGGCGGCGAACGTCGGCTGCTCGCTCGCCGTCTCCGAGCGCCGGTAGGTGAGCTGGGCGACGCCGCTCGACAGCACGCGGCCCAGCCCGCCCCGCGGGGCCGTGAACGTCCAGCTCAGCGTGCCGCTGGGCCAGTCGAGGGTGCGGACCCGGAGCGGCACCTGCTCGTCGGCCCGCCGCGCCCACGTCAGGCCGCGCGTGCGCCGGTAGGAGGCCGTGGCGCGCAGCCCCCACCCCAGCGCGGCCACCGCGCCCGCGGTTACGGTGACGTGTTCGCTGGCGGAGACGGCGGCCACGCCGTTCACGTGGCGAAAGGCATCCAGGCCGCCCAGCCCCAGTTGAAACCCGAGCGGCGGCACCTCGCCAGCGCGGTTGAACACCGCGCCGCGCTGCCGGGTGTACGACGCGTCCACGCTCTGGATCCGCCCCAGCCAGTCCGCGACCGGCGCGGAATCGCCGAACACCGCCTGCGCGAAGCGCCGCAGATCGAGCGTGCCCCCCAGCTCGAAGCGGCGCGAGCTCGAGAACGCCGCCGGGACGCGCAACGCGCCCGCCGTATCGCCGCCCGTCCGCACCGGCGCGGGGGCGTTGGGATCGCGCGCGAACGTGAACGACGACACCAGCGAGGCGCGCGGCCGCAGCCACGTCGCGAGGCGCGGCGTCAGGACGAGCGACGTCCCCACGCTGCGCTGCGTCTCGATCCCGATGTCGCGACCCAGCAGGGTGCGGCGCCCCAGCCCCAGCAGCCGGCCCATCGTGGTCGAGTCCCCGTAGTCCCGCAGGTCGCGCGTCGTCGCGGCCTGGATGCCGAGCTGCACGCCGGACAGCGGCAGGAATTCGAGCGCTCCCGAATTCCGCCACAGCCGGGATTGGGATCGCACCGGCGGCAGGCTGTCCCCCGGCCGCGCGACGGGGAAGCGATAGGTGAACCGCTCCGCGTCGCCGCCCGACAGTCCCGAGCGCAGCCGCACGGACGCGGGGTTGATCCGCAGCGTGGCGCCGGCGATGCGAACGGCCCGGGGCCGGGGCAGCAGCGTGTAGTCCAGATTGAACGCGTAGCTCGACGCGTCGCCCTGCGACAGCTCGGCGCGCGTGGTGCCGCGCGTGTACGATCCCGACAGCGACAGGGGGTCGAGCAGCCACCCCGCGAGGCTGCCCGGGCCGGCCCGGCGCACGCGCCGCGCGGAAAACGTGTAGCTCGTCGCCGTCGTGCGCGGGCGCCGCAGGCCCGGCACCGCGTCGGCCCGCACGTCGGAGCGGTTCAGGTAGAACGGATCGCTCGCGTTGCGCGCGTGCCGCACCGTCAGCGGCAGCGACAGCCCCCAGCCGTCCGGCAGCAGGCGGTCGAGCCGCAGCGTGCCCGCGACGGCGGCGGCGTCCTGCGTGACGTATGACGGGTTGTCGCCGAGCTGGCGGAATTGCGCGTCCCGCCGCGACCAGCTCAGGGACAGGTCCGCGACGTCGGC
Organism: Gemmatimonadales bacterium; assembly: GCA_050733275.1. Classification (GTDB taxonomy): domain Bacteria; phylum Gemmatimonadota; class Gemmatimonadetes; order Gemmatimonadales; family GWC2-71-9; genus 20CM-2-65-7. Next base: position 3,120 of record JBOHSP010000007.1, on the reverse strand, counting down.
CGCCGCCAGCGTGACGTCGATCGCCCCCGCCGCGCCGGTCTCCTGGACGATGTTGCTGAGCCGCACGTCGTCCACCCAGAGCTCTGCCTGGTCGATGACGACGGCGCTGTCCACCCGCCACATCCCGGCGGCGATCTCCTGCACGCGCGCGAGATTGGGCGGCGCGGTCCCGGGGTCCCGCACGTGCGCGATGTACGGCCCGTCGCACATGACGTAGGCGCCGCCGGCGCGCAGCAGCGTGGTGTCGGGACAGCCCGGATACGTCTGCGCCGTGTCGCCGGCCAGCCAGGCCTGCTCGATGCGCGCCCGCAGGACCAGCCAGCGCTCGAGATCGGCCACGACCTCGGGTTCCCACGAGAGGCTGCGGGCGGGCACGTGATACAAATAGAAGTTGTGCTCGTCCTTCCCGACCTTGAGGAAGAACTCGAGGTCGCCGTCCTCCCACCCGGGTCCGCGCCCGCGGGCCCAGACCCGCAGCCGCCGGTACTTGAGAAAGTTCTTGTCGCCTTCGGCCGTGAACCGCAGGTACGCTTCGGCGCGCTCGCCCGGGCCCAAGCCGCGCGCGAGCAGCCGCAGCGACCGCTCGTTGATCTGGGTCGCGCCGATGTCGAACCCCGCGTCGCGCCGTCCCGCCTGATCGCCGACGCCGGGCGGCGACGTATACCCGAGGTCCTGGTTCTCGGTGCTCACGACCGCGGCGACGACCTCGCCCGTGCCCGTGGCGCGCTCGCCCCCGCCGGCGATGCCGGCGAGCGGCGTGTCGCCGCGCTTCACCCACGAGCTCCCGATCAGCCGGACGCGCGCCAGCGCGAACGACAGCCTCGGATCCGGGGCCCCCGCGACGGCCTGCGGCGTGACGACCGTGATGCGCAGCGCCTGGATCTGCCGCAGGTTGGGGTCGCCGATGCGCAGCGTGTCGGTGCGGAACGGGATACGGTAGAGCCGCCACCCGGCGATCCCGGTGCCGGACGGATCGGGACGCATGCCGCCGTCGCGGACGTAGTAGCGCGGGTCGCCGATGGGAAAGACGAAGCGCACGAAGTTCTCGCCCGTCCGGACGCCGGTGAGGGAGTCGAGCGCGAAGTCGCCGTCCTGGTCCTCGGTATCCACGGCGCCGTTGCGGCGGCCGCAGCGCGAACGGATGTCGCCCAGCGCGTAGGGCACCACCTGACCGTCGCGCGTGGCGCTGCACAGTGGCAGCGTGTCGATCGGGACGGCGGCGCTCGAGTCCACGATGCCGTCCACGACGCGGTCCGAGAGGATGCCTTCGTCGTTGAGCGACGCGCTCCAGGTCCGCGTGCGGAGATCGCGCTCGCTGTCCAGGCGGGCGGCGCCGGCGCGCCGCCTGCCGCCGTAGGTGGTGTCGCCCGCGGTGCTCACCGTGAAAAACTCGGGCACGAATGCCAGCGCGTCCTCGAACACCGATCCGAAGTCGAGCAGCAGCACCGTCTGGTTGGCCCGCGCGGCGCGCGCGCCGTCTTCCCACACCCAGAACTCGAGGAACTCCGTGCGCGAGAGGTCGATGCCGGTCGCCGAGAGCGTGTGGGTGAGCGAGCGCCAGCGCGGCGCGTCCTGCGGGGCGCGCGTCCAGTTCGGCCGGCCCGCGAGCGGCGACTCGAGCCGCGTATGGGCGAGGCCCAGCACGGTGTCGGGGTGCAGCGTGAGCCACAGCACCGGTTCGGCGGCCTGGGTCTGGCCGGCGAACCGCAGGGTGGGATCGATCTCCTGGGGCAGGAACTGCAGCGGCGTGAACCGGCCGGCCTGCAGCTCGTAGGGGAGGTTCTGCCACGTGAGAAACGCCGCCTGGCTCGTGTCGAACGCGCCGGTCACGCCGAGCGCCTCGGCGCCGCGCACCGACGTGGGCGTCGCCCCCCAGTGCCATGCCGACTCCGTCAGCGCGATGAAGCGCGCGGCCCCCGTCTCGAACTCCTCGAGGTACGCCTGGCCGAAGCGGTTGGGAGCGGGCCGCGACACCGCCAGCTCGGCGGAGATGGTGAGCGAGGACGGGACGTCCGTGCGCACGCCGGGGAGCGCATCGGCCGCGCGGGTCAGCCACTCCGGATCGAAGCGCAGCTCGGTGGACAACCCGCCGATGAAGCTGGACGCGGGCTCGAAGCCGAGCGGCGGCCGGGTGAACGTGCTGCGCTCGCTCTGAAACAGCCCGGTGAGGTGCACCTGTCCGGTCGCGCCCAGATCGTAGCGCGCCGCCAGCCCGTAGATCGACGTGGGCGCGCGGTTGAAGGCGGCGCGCTCCTCGAACTGCGCCCGCACCTGGGCGGCGCCGCCCTGGAACAGGGCGTCGGGATTCGTGAACTGCACCTGCCCGGTCGTGTAGTCGATCGTATAGTCGGTGCCGCGCGTCAGCAGCCGGTCGCGCACGTAGATGCGCTCGCTGGCTTCGCGGATCTGGAAGCTGTTGAGGCTCAGCAGCGCGCGGTCCGCCGACGCCGCCGCCGCGAAATGGAACCGCAGCGCGAACACGGACGGCGGCGCCTGCGAGGTGAGGTACAGCCGGGGCGTGCGATACAGCGAGTCGTTGCGCTCCGCCGCCGTGAGGCGCGTGGAGTCGGCGAACGGCGTGAGATGGGGAAACACGACGAACAGGTCCCGCACCGGCTCCCCCTGGCTGGGATCGCGCGTCCGCGGGAATACGCGGTTGTACTCGTCCACGCGGTCGGCATCGTGCGCCAGCGCCAGCCCCAGTAGCGCGAGATACGGCTCGCCCGCGAGCGAGCGCTCGCGGCGGTTCACCGTCAGCGCGAGCTCCAGCGACGCGCGCTCCACCTCCCGCCCGCCGACGCGGTAGGCGTTGCGCAGCTCGAAGCGGAACGACGGCGCGGCCGCGGTCACGCCGGGCCGGGGGTCGTAGACGAGGCGCAGCGTGTCCACGACCGTCGTGTCGGGGTTCGCGGCGGTGGGCAGCGTGCCCACCGAGTCCGCGCCGCTCGCCGTGATGTAGGAGACGGCGAGGTAGTCGCTCTGGTCGAGGCGGTTGGCGAGCGCGAACCAGGCGCCACTGGGATCGACGTAGTAGTCCCGCGCCTCCTGGAGGATCTCCCACTCGAACGGGCCGGCGCGCTGCGCCGCGCAGTCCACCGCCGCCGCCGCGGCGCCGCACGC
>JBOHSP010000006.1:0-10273 GCA_050733275.1 Gemmatimonadales bacterium | reverse complement strand
AGCGCGGTGTGCGCGGCGAGCGCGGTGACCTTCACGCCCCCGCGGGCTCGGGCGGCGGATTGCGCAGCACGCCGCCCGAGCTGCGCGCGGCGGCCTTCTCCTTCTCGGTCGGCTCCTCGCGCGGCGCGAGCGGGGTGGGCGGGATGGGCGGCGGCAGCGGCTTGCCCGCGATCACGAGCTCCACCTGCTCGCGCTCCAGCGTCTCGCGCTCGAGCAGCGCGGCCGCGAGACGGTCCAGCGCGTCGCGCCGCTCCGTGACGATGCGCGTCGCCTGCGAATACGCCCGCGTGAGGATGTTCTTGACCTCCTCGTCCACGATCTCCGCCGTGCGGTCGGAGATCTCGCGCCGCTGCACGACCTCGCGGCCGAGGAAGATCTCCTGCTCCCGGTCGCCGACGGCGATCGGGCCGATCACGTCGCTCATCCCGAACTGCGTGACCATGCGGCGCGCGATGTTCGTCGCCTGCTGGATGTCCTGCGCGGCGCCGGTCGTCACCTTCTCCGGCCCGAACACCAGCTCCTCGGCCACGCGCCCGCCGTAGGCCATCGCGAGCCGCGACTCGATCGAGCGCTTGGTGTACTTGTGCAGCTCCTCCTCGGGCAGATAGGCGGTGAGCCCCAGCGCCTGGCCGCGCGGGATGATCGTCACCTTGTGCAGCGGATCTCCGTCCGGCACGGTGAGGCCGACGAGCGCGTGGCCCGCCTCGTGGTACGCCACCAGGCGCCGCTCCTCATCGGAGAGCACGCGGCTCTTGCGCTCGAGGCCGAGCATCACCTTGTCCTTCGCGTCCTCGAGGTCCTGCATGTCGACGTGGCCCTTGTTGCGGCGCGCGGCCAGCAGGGCGGCCTCGTTGACGATGTTGGCCAGCTCGGCGCCCGCGAGGCCCGGCGTGCCGCGGGCGATGCGCTCGAGATTCACGCCCTGCGCCAGCGGAATCTTGCGGATGTGCACGCGCAGGATCTGCTCGCGGCCCTTGAGATCGGGCATGTCCACCACGATCTGGCGGACGAAGCGCCCGGGGCGCAGCAGCGCCGGATCGAGAATGTCGGGCCGGTTCGTGGCGGCGAGCAGGATCACCCCATCGTTGGACTCGAAGCCGTCCATCTCGACGAGCAACTGATTGAGCGTCTGCTCGCGCTCATCGTGGCCGCCGCCCAGCCCGGCGCCGCGGTGGCGGCCCACGGCGTCGATCTCGTCGATGAAAATGATGCAGGGGGCGTGCGCCTTGCCCTGCTCGAACAGGTCGCGCACACGCGAGGCGCCGACGCCGACGAACATCTCGACGAAATCCGACCCCGACATCGAGAAGAACGGCCGGCCGGCTTCGCCCGCGACGGCCTTGGCGAGCAGGGTCTTCCCCGTCCCCGGAGGACCGACCAGCAAGGCGCCTTTGGGCAAGCGGCCGCCCAGGCGCTGGAACTTCTGCGGGTCCTTGAGGAAATCGATGATCTCCTCGAGCTCCTGCTTCGCTTCGTCGCACCCCGCGACGTCGGCGAACGTCACCTTGGGCGTATCGCCCGCGAGCAGCTTGGCCTTCGATTTGCCGAACGCGAAAGCGCGGTTTCCTCCCTGCTGCATCTGCCGCAGCATGAACAGCACCAGGCCGAAGATCAGCAGGTACGGAAGAATCGTGAGCAGCAGCACGCCGAACGACTGCCCCGGCTCGCGGGCCCGGACCTCGACGCCCTTGGCCATCAGGGTGGCGACCCAGGCGTTGTCGGGGTCGGCGGCGAGCAGCAGGTTGAACCGCTCGACGGTCTGCCGGCGGATCGTGACGGGCCGCTGGAACGTGCCGCGGACCTTCTTCTCGGCGATCTCGACGGCCGCGATGTTGCCGGCGTTGAGCTCGTCGGTGAACTGCGAATAGGTAATCTCCGCCTCTTCGCGCCGCCGGCTGGAGGCCAGTTGCACGAGCGCGATGGTCCCCACGATGAGCAGCGCCCAGAACGAGAGCGTCCGCAGCATCCGGGTCCAGTTGAATTCCCGCGGGGGCGGGGGAACGCGATTCGCCATCTACGTCAGACTCGCGATATAAGGAAGGTGCCGGAAGTTTTCCGCGTGATCGAGCCCGTAGCCGACGAGAAACAGGCGGGGGGCTTCGAATCCCACGAACTTTGCCTCCAGCTCCAGGTGTTCCGCGACACGTTTGTGCAGCAGCGCGCACATCTGCAGGCTGCGCGGCCGGCGCTCGCGGAGCAGCGTCACGAGACGGTTCAGCGTCTTGCCGGTGTCGATGATGTCCTCGACCAGCAGGATGTGCTTACCCGCCAGCTCCGTCTCCGGATCGTACAACAGCTTGACGTGGCCGCTCGACACCGTTTGGGCGCCGTAGCTCGCGGCCACCAGGAAATCCACCTGCAGCGGCCGCTCGATGCGCCGCACCAGGTCACTGAGAAAAATGAAGCTGCCCTTGAGCAGGCCCAGCACGAGCAGCTCGCCGTCGGGATACGCGGCCGTGATCTCCCGGCCCAGCTCGCGCACCCGGCTGGCGATCGTATCCTCATCGAACACGATCCGGGCCAGCTGCCGCCCGCCGGTCTGCCTGAGCTGCGCCGTACTCGGTAACATCCAGCCGCACCGCCTCGGTTCCGGGCGCCGGGACGTCGTCCGCGCTGCGGCAGATGCCCGGCACCCACAGGATCGTCGCCTCCGGACCGGCGCCACTCACGACGACCGGATAGCGCGCCCGCGCGCTGCGCGCCACGCGGGCTTCCATCAGCAGCCGCCGGAGCGGCCGCCGCCCCACACCGCCCAGCGGAACGACCACGTCGCCGGGCCGGGGCGCCCGCACTTCCCACGCCGCCTGCGGCGGGATCCAGGTAGTCCACGCGGCTCGCTCCAGCCGCTCGGGCGCGCGATCGGACGTCCAGTGGATCCGGAACTCACCCCCTCCGAGGACCGCGCTCCCCTGCGCCCCGCTGGGCACGACGCGCTCCATCGCGCACGCGATGTCGCGCAGCACCCGCAGCCGATCGAAGGCGACCTCGGCCGTCCAGCCGCCCCCCAGGGGCAGCCGGCGCCCGGACGGACTGTGCTGCGCGAACCGGAGAAGGCGCAGCGCCCGGGCCGGGCCCAGCACCAGCCCCGACCGTCGGGCCGCCGCGCGCAACAGCGCGATGGACAATGCGTTATCATAGTCGCCCAGCCCCCCTCGGGCAACGGCGAAGCCGTTTCGCCCTGGTTCCATGCGGAGGTCGAGCGCGGGCACGAGATCGAGGACGCGATCCCACGCGCGCCGCTCGCGCGCCGCATGGCGCCGCAGATCACTGAGATCGTCCAGAACGCGGGGACCCAGCCGTTCGACGATTCGCGGCAGCAGATCCACGCGGATCCAGGAGCGGAGATGGCGGGGATCGCGATTCGCGGGATCGTCGTGCACCGGCAGCCCGCGGCGCGCGACATGCTCGGCAAGTTCACGCCGCGTGAAGGGCAGCAGCGGCCGGACCAGGCCGTCCCTCCCCCGCGCCGCCATGCCGGCGAGGCCGGCGGGCGCGCTGCCGCGCAGCACGCGCAGCAGCACGGTTTCGATCTGGTCGTCGCGATGGTGCGCCGTCACGAGGTAGGTCGCGCCCACCCGCGCCTGCACTTCACGGAGCCACGCATAGCGCGCGCGCCGCGCGACCGTCTCCGTGGCGTCCGCTCCCAGGTGAAGCTCGCCGAGTTCGAACGGGAGGCTGTACTGCGCCGCCAGCTGTCCGACCGTCCGGCCGACCGCCCGTCCGGCCGTCTGGATTCCATGGTCCGCGTGCGCCACGACGAGCTCGAGGCCCAGCTCGCCGGCCATCCCGTGGAGCAGGTCGAGCAGGGCGACGGAGTCGGCGCCGCCCGAGACGGCGAGGACGGCCGTGCCGGGCCGGCCTAGTAGCCCAGTCCGCGCGAGGTGAGCGCGCAAGCGTTTCACCATATCTTGAAGTATGGTGCGGCCCGACGTGACCTACCAACTGCTGCGGAACTTCACCTCACCGGTCGTGGCGGTGACGTCGGAGCGCGGCGGCAAGAAGAACGGGATGATCCTCGATTCGGCGGTGCGCGCGTCGATCGTGCCGGCCATCCCGCGGCTCTCCGTGTACGTCCATAAGTTCAACTACAGCCACGACATGGTGTTCGAGTCCGGGCGGTTCGTGGTGCACCTCCTGCACACCCGGCAGTTCGACCTCGTGCGGCGCTTCGGGTTCGTGAGCGGGCGCGACCGCGACAAGCTGGCGGAGATCCCGCATCACATCGGCACGCTGGGCGCACCGGTGCTGGACGAGTGCTACGCGCACTTCGAGTGCCGCGTCGCGAACGTGATGGACACGGGGGCGTCGACGTTGTTTCTGGGCGACGTGGCGGCCGTGGGCTACGGGCGCGCGACGGCGCTCGATCCGGGCGGCGAGCTGATGACGGCGAGCTACTTCCGCGCGAACATGCCGGCCGAGTGGCGCCAGGAGTACGAGGCGCATCTCGCGGAGGCCCAGCAGATCGCGGAGGCGCGGTCGCGGGACATTCGGGCGGTGGTGTGGCGGGATCTCAGGGGGTGACGTCTTCGTCCGGCGGGCCGATCACCGGCGGGTGCTCGTAGACGACCGGCGGCGAGCAGGTGCAGGGCGTGGCCTGCGGCATGGCGAATTCCGCCGTGGCGCGGGGCGGCCGGTACTCGATGGTGGCGGTGTCCTGGATGACGCCACCGCAGTAATGACAGTGGATCGTCGTCATGGTCGGCCCCATCATTCACTTTTTCAGGCTCCCAGGCAATACGGCAGGAGGGCACATGGGGCGGATGGTGTTGGGACTGGTGGTCATAGCGGCGGCGGCCTGCGGCCAGGCGCGGCCGATCAGTGAGGCGGACAAGGCGGCGATCCGGGCCGCGTCGGACAGCTTCGGCGTCCTCGCCCGGGACCAACGCGACTCGGCCATCGCCCTGCTCTACACGGAGAACGCGGTGCTTATGGCGCCGAACCTGGGCGTGGTGGAGGGGCGGGCGGCGATTCGCGCGTTCTTTGGCATGCTGCCGGCGATGAGTCTGTTTCGGTTGACGCCCGTGGACATCGACGGCCGTGGGGATCTCGCGTATGTGCGCGGGACTTACACGCTGACGATGTCGGGGCCTGGCGGAGAGCCGCTGGTGGATCGGGGGAAGTACGTGGAGATCCGGCGGCGCGCGGGCGGCCGGGAGTGGCCCATCGCGATCGACATCTTCAACTCCGATCTGCCGGGCGGGGCGATTCCGACGCCGCCGACGCCGGGGCGGCGACAGTAGGAGCGCGCGCTCGGCTGCCCGGGCGCTCTTCGGTCGTTGGATCCGCGCGCTGAGAGCGCGCGCTCGGCTGCGCGGGCGCTCTCAAGAGCGCACTCACCCGCCGAGCCGGGGTTCTTAGCCCCGGGAAACAACAACGCCCCGGGCACCCCGGGGCGTTGTGGCGAGTAGCGGCGGTCGGACTCGAACCGACGACCCGCGGATTATGATTCCGCTGCTCTGACCAGCTGAGCTACGCCGCCATCCGGCAGAACATCCTAGTGAGTCCCGCGCCGGCGCGGTAGGGGCGCGGACCCCTTGGGCAGTCGCACGGGGCCGAAGCGCAGCAGCTCCCGGACCGGCGCGCCCGCCATCACCGGGGCGCTGGGCGTGGGCGCGGCCGCGAGCTCGAGCGTGTACGCGCCCGTCTCACCGGCGGCGGACGTCCCCGGCAGAATCACGTACGGGCCGGTCTGGTCCACCGTGAAGCTGATGAACGCATCCGTCGTTCCGGTTGCGCTATCGTCGTTCGCCACCAGCAGCGCCCCGTCCCCGAAATGCAGCTCCAGCCGGGGGTTGAGCTCCGTGGAACGCTGCGTGACGGTCAGCACGTCGCCCGCATCGAGCCAGAGAGCCACGAAGTCATAGTAGTCGGTCCCGCCGGCCGTGTCGGCACAGTCGGTGGTCCGCACCGAGTCCGTGACCGTCACGCCACGCGTCACCCACGCGAGCCCGCAGTTGTCGAAGGATGCGACGCGCTGCGTCGCCCTCAGCGTATACGCCCCGACCTCGCCCGTGCCCCACGAGGTGGCGGCGATCGCAAAGCTCCCCCCCGGCACCACGACCACGTCCAACTGGGAATTCTTGTTCACTTCGGGAATGATGTCGTCGTGGAACCCGATAAGCTCGCCGGTGACGCGATACAGCTCCACCCACGAGTCGATCGCGGTGGACGTCTGGTTGATGCGCAGGCTCTGCTGGTCCGCGGCCAGATCGATCTGGTAAAAGTCGTTGTAGTACCCCAGGATGTTGCAGTCCGTCGTGCTCAGCGCCCCACTCACCGTCTCGCCCAGCGTGTACGCGGTGATGACTCCGCACGGATCGAGCACTTCCGCGTGGTAGGTCACGGGTTGCTGGAGCCCCTGCACCGTGCCCAGGATGACGACGTTGCCCACGGCCGTACCGAGCGTGACGGTGGTGCGCGCCATGCCATCGCCATCGGTGGGCCCCGTGGGAGGATTGAAGCTGGCCCCGCCGACCGGTGTCACGCTCCAGGTGACCGACACGCCACCCAGCGGATCGCCGTTGCCGTTGAGAACGATGAAGCTGAGCGGGAAGGTAAGCTGCGCACCGGGAGCGCCGAACTGACCGTCGCCCGCGATACCGGTGACCGACGCCGGCGTGCTGCCGGGTCCGCCCGAGTCACCGCAGCCGAACACCATGCCGAGGGCGAGCGCCCCGGCAAGAGAGAACGGGACCACCCGCCGCATGTCCATAAGGACTCCTTGTGTTACCGGGGTACGACGCGATACAGCACTTCGCCGTCCCGGATCATGCCGAACTGCTCACGCGCCACCCGCTCCTGTACCGCGGGATTCGTCTCCAGCTCGTGCGCCAGCCGCGCGAGCGAGTCGATCTCACTACGCAGCGCCGCCACCGCCGCGCGCTCCTCGGCAAGCTGGCGCCGAATCGTGATCCAGTCGGGCGTGCCGTACTCCCCACCCCACAGCGCGAATGCCGCCAGCGCCACGGCAGCCGCGATCCCCGCCACGCGGGCGCGCGTCACAAGCCGTAGAGATGGCGACCGGGATAGTGCGCCACGTCCCCCAGTTCCTCGGCGATGCGCAGCAACCGGTTGTATTTCGCCACCCGGTCGGTGCGCGAGGCGCTGCCCGTCTTAATCTGCCCTACGCCGGTCGCCACCGCGAGGTCCGCGATGAACGTGTCCTCGGTCTCCCCGGAGCGGTGGGAGATGATCGCCCCGTAGCCGGAGCCGCGGGCCAGATCGATGCACTGCAGCGTCTCGGTCAACGTGCCGATCTGGTTCACCTTGATGAGGATAGCGTTCGCCACCCCGGCCTCGATGCCGCGCGCCAGCCGGTCGGCGTTGGTGCAGAACAGATCGTCCCCCACGAGCTGCACGCGCTCCTGCAGCGCGGGGGTGAGCTGCGCCCAGCCGTCCCAGTCGTCCTCGGCGAGCCCGTCCTCGATGGACACGATGGGATAGCGGTCGATCCAGCTCTTGTAGAGGGCGATCATCTCGGCGGCCGGCTTCTCCCCGCCCTTGCTCTTGCGGAACACGTACGCCGAGCGGTCGGCGTCGTACAGCTCCGAGGCCGCCACGTCGAGCGCGATCGCGATGTCCTTCCCCGCCTCGAAGCCCGCGGTTTCGATCGCCGCCATCACCGCCTCGAGCGCGGCCTCGTCGTTGGGCAGGTCGGGCGCGAAGCCCCCTTCATCGCCCACCGCGGTCGAGAGTCCGCGCTTGGTGAGCACCTTCTTGAGGGCGTGAAACACCTCGACGCCCATGCGCAGGCCCTCGCCGAAGCTGTCGGCGCCGATCGGCACGATCATGAACTCCTGGGCGTCCACGGTGTTGGCCGCGTGGGCGCCGCCGTTCAGGATGTTCATCATCGGCACCGGCAACACGTGTGCCACGGGGCCGCCGAGATAGCGGTACAACGGCAGGCCCGCTTCCTCGGCGGCCGCGCGCGCCACCGCGAGCGAGACAGAGAGGATCGCGTTCGCGCCGAGATGCCCCTTGTTCGGCGTGCCGTCGAGATCGATCATCGCGTAGTCCACGACGATCTGCTCTTCCGCCGCGAGTCCCTCGAGGCGCGGGCCGATCACCTCGTTGACGTTCTTGACCGCCTCGAGCACGCCCTTGCCGCCGAAACGTTGGGGATCGCCGTCACGCAGCTCGACGGCCTCGTGCTCCCCGGTGGACGCGCCGCTCGGCACCGCCGCCATCCCGGCGGCGCCGCTCGCCAGCGTGACCTCGGTCTCGATCGTGGGGTTGCCCCGGCTGTCGAGGATCTCGCGCGCGTGGACCGAAATGACCGTGCTCACCGGCCCCTACCCTACCGCGCCCGCGCCTGAAGAGCAACCATCGCCGCGCGCACCTGGTCGCGCAGCCGCTCGCGGTCGTCGGCGCGGAGGCCGACCGTGTCGATCGGCGGCGCCACGAGGAGCCGAATCGGCCGCGCCTGCAGGCGGAACCGTCCCTTGGGAAGAATCTCGAAGGTGTGGTGGACGTAGACGGGGACGAGCGGCACCTGGGCGGCGATCGCGAAGGCAAAGGGCGCATTCTTGAAGGGCAGCAGCGCGCCCGTCCGGCTGCGCGTGCCTTCGGGGAACACCACCGCGGAGACGCCGCGGCGGATCGTGGCCGCGGCTTCCTCATAGGCCGCGAACGCCTGCGCGCGCACGGTGCGATCGATCGCAATGTGCCCCGCCGCCCGCATCGCGCCGCCCAGCAACGGGATCCGGAACAGCTCCCGCTTGGCCACGAAGCGCACCGAGCCGGGCAGCGTGGCGAAGAGCGCCCAGATGTCGAACATCGAGGAATGATTCGCGGCATAGACCACGGGCTGGCCGACGGGGATGTGCTCCAGCCCTTCGGTGCGCACCGGCGTCCCGGCCGCCCGGAGTACGTCGCGCGCCCAGTCGGTGCCGGCCCAGTCGTACACCCCGCCGGGGCGGTGCCGGACGCGCAGCAATCCCGCGGCGAACCCGGCGGTTGCATGCACAATCGTGGAACACACGAGGACCGCGTAGAACCACAGCGTGCGGATCACCGCGCGAAGTGATCGTAACCGGCCGGCGGGTCGACCTGCCGGTTCCCCTGCAGCAGCCGCACCCCGCCGCGCCGTCCGCCCGCGCCGCGCAGGCACACGCCGACGCGGCTGAGCTGCACTCCGGTCTCGCCCCGGAACGCGGACGCCTGAGCTTCGCTGAACTGCGGCGGCAGGGTGAGCAGCAGCTCGAATTCCTCGCCGCTCGCGGCCGCGGCGAGCGCGTCGACGCCCTCCCAGCACGGCACCTGATCGAGATTGATCTCGAGACCGACCTGCGAGGCGGCGGCGAGGTGTCCCGCATCGGCGGCGAGCCCGTCGCTGATGTCGATCATCGCGGTCGCGCCGTGCGCCGCGAGCCAGCGTCCGGCCGCGATGCGCGGCTCGGGGCACGCGTAGCGGTTGCGCAGCGCGGTCGGCGGGCGTTCGCCGGCCCGGAGCCGTTCGAGCGCGAGCGCGGCCCCGCCGAGGTAGCCGGTTACCCACAGACCGTCCCCCTCGCGCCCGCCGGCGCGGCGCACCGGGCGCTGCGCCGTGCCCAGCACGCAGACGTCCACGTAGTAGCGTTCCGACCGCACGAGGTCGCCGCCCAGCACCTGGGCTCCCACCTTCTGCGCCACCGTGGCCACCCCCGCCATGATCTGCACCGCCGGGTCGGCGCCCGCGGCGGGCGGCGGCTCGGGAAGGCCGAGCGATACCAGCACGCCGACCGGGTCGACCCCATCGGCGGCGAGGTCGGAGAGCGCGGCGCCCGCCGCGCGGTAGCCGATCTCCGTGAAATCCAGCCAGTCGGTCCGGAAGTGGATCCCCTCGACGGCGCTATCGATGCTCGCGGCGAGTGTGGTATCGCCCAGCGGCACGATGGCGCAATCGTCACCCAGGGTATCGGCTGGAGACCCCCCGTCGCCCAGCCGCGCGAAGATCTGTCGCAGCCGATCGAACTCTTTGCCCTGTCCGAGGCCCAACGCGCTCATCGGCCGGCCACCGCCCGTCGGTAGGTGAACACATCCGCTCCATGGTTGTCGGAAGGTACATGCCCCATGATCCAGATGTACCCGTCGCCGTCCCAAACGGTTGTTGATCAGGCGGTGTGGAAGGGAGGCCACGTGGCAGTCATGCCACATCGGGCGCCTCCAGGACGACGAGCACGGGGGGACCGAGGGGCTTCACGTCGCGCCACGCCCGCCAGACCTCCGGGAGGGCGGCGAGCACGTCCGCCGGACGCAAGCTGCGCGCCGTCCACTGCCGCGCGCCCTCTTCCGC
>JBOHSP010000005.1:0-1737 GCA_050733275.1 Gemmatimonadales bacterium | reverse complement strand
ACGAACCGCCGGATCCTGCGGGAGATGCTCGCGGCGGAGGGTATCGCGGTGGACGAAGCGGTCGACGCGCCGCGCGGCCTCGCGGCGCTGCGCGGGGCGGCGGCGGCCGGCGCGCCGTACGATCTCGCGATTCTCGACGTGCAGATGCCGCACATGGACGGCTTCCAACTCGCGGCGGCGGTGCGCGCGGATGCCGGACTCGCGCATACGCAGTTGCTGATGCTGACCTCGACGGGCCAGCGGGGCGACGGCGAGCGCTGCCGCGCGCTCGGCATCCGGGCCTATCTCACCAAGCCCCTGGCGCGCGCCGATCTCCTCGAAGCGCTCGGGGCGGTGCTCGCCGAGCCGCCGGCCGCGGGGAGCGGCGACGTGATTACACGCCACAGCATCGCCGAGTCGCGCGTCGGGCTGCGCATCCTCCTCGTAGAGGACAATGCGGTCAACCAGGAGGTCGCGGTCGCGATGCTCGTCAAGCGGGGTCACGCCGTGCACGTCGCCGACAACGGGCAGGAAGCCGTCCGCGCCGTCACGCAGCGCGGGTACGACGTGGTGCTCATGGACATCCAGATGCCCACCATGGACGGCTTTCAGGCAACCGCGGCGATCCGCGCGCTGCCGCACGGCCACGCCCTGCCGATCATCGGTCTCACGGCCCACGCCGTGAGTGGCGAGCGCGAACGCTGTCTCGCACGGGGCATGACGGACTATCTTGCGAAACCGTTCAAGGCCGCCGAGCTGTTCGCGGTGGTGGAGGAGAGGGCGGCGAGCCCGTCCGCCATAGCCACCGCCTCCCCGCCGCCACCCCCCGCCCCGGCGCCTCCGATCGATCTCGATGGGTTCCGCAGCACGATGCGGGACGCCGGCGCCGAAGGGGCGGTGTACGCCATTCTGGATACGTTCGAGCGTCAGGGCCCGGAGCGGCTGGCGGCGGTGGCGGCGGCGGTGCGGGGCGGCGATGCCGGCGCCATCGCCCGTGCGGCCCATGTCTTTCGCGGCGCCGCCGCGACCATCGGCGCCCGGGAGCTCGCGACCCTGCTCGAGCGGGTCGAGACGGCTGCCCGCGCCGGCAACGTGCAGGAGGCCCGCGACGCGCTGGAGCGCACCCATATCGCGGCCCGTGCCGCGCTGGATTACCTGCGCCGCGAGCGCCAGCGCGCCCACGCGGCGGAGGAAGGAGAACGATGAGAGTCCTGCTCGCCGAAGACGACGCCGTCGCGGGGGAAGCCCTGCGGGCGATTTTGACCGCGCAAGGCCATGACGTGGCGATGGCGGGCGATGGGATCGAGGCGTGGGACGTCTGGCGGCTGTCGCGCCCCCGCGTCATCCTCTCCGACTGGCTGATGCCGGGGATGGACGGTCTGGAGCTGTGTCGCAAGATCCGGGCACAACCCCCCGGCCCGTACACCTACTTCGTCATGGAGACGATCCGCAGCGGGCTGAGCAGTTTCCTCGAAGCGATGGACGCGGGCGTCGACGACTTCATCACGAAGCCGATCGTGCCCGAGGAGCTGGTGGCGCGGCTGAAGGTCGCCGAGCGCATCCTGGGGTTGCGCGAGGAGCTGCTGACGCTGGAAGGGTTGCTGGCGATCTGCAGCTACTGCAAGCGGATTCGCGACGAAGACGGCGCCTGGATAACGCTGGAGCGCTACGTCGAAGCGCGCTCCGGCGCGCGTTTCAGTCACGGCGTATGCGCCGATTGCTACGAGAAGTACCTGCGGCCGCAGATGGACGGCTGAA
>JBOHSP010000004.1:0-3102 GCA_050733275.1 Gemmatimonadales bacterium | reverse complement strand
GGCACAGCCACCGGCCCCTGCGTCCCGCGACCCCACAGAATCAGCCCGTCGAACCGGCTCGCGTCGGGATAGCGCAGGTTCCAGACGAACCGGTTCATCCCCGCCGAGACGTGGAGCGAATCATCCGGCGAGCCCGGCCGCGTGGAGAATTTCCGGATGACGGAATCGCGGGCATCGAGGAACTCGAGCGTCACCTCGCCCGCTGGTTTCTCACGGAAGTACGCGAACACGACGGCGCCGCCGGGTGGATTCTGCCCGATGTCCCGCCTCCGCGACGAGCCCCCAGCCCCTAGGCCCCAGCCCCTAACGCGCCACACGTCCCGCGGCTTGAACAGATGCCGCTCCGCGCGCGCCACCTCGGGCGTCAGCTGATGCAGCGGCGTGAGGTCGTCGAGAATCCAGAACGACCGCCCGTGCGTCGCCACGATGAGATCGTTGTCCTTCACCACGAGGTCGTGGATCGGAACCACGGGGAGGTTCAGGCGCAACGACTGCCACGTTCCCCCATCGTCGAACGACACGTACACACCGAACTCGCCGCCGGCGTACAGCAGCCCGCGGCGCACGGGGTCCTCGCGCACGACGCGGATGAAATGGTTGTCGGGAATCCCGGCGGTGATGCGGCGCCAGCTCCGCCCGTAGTCCGTCGTCTTGAAGATGTAAGGACGGAAGTCGTCCCACTTGTAGCGCGTGGCCGCCACGTACGCCGTGGCTGGGTCGTGCGGTGACGGCTCGATGATGCTGATCAACGCCCACTCCGGCAGATCCCGATCTCGCGGGGTGACATTGGTCCAGGTCTTCCCACCATCGCGTGTGATCTGCAGCAGCCCGTCGTCCGTGCCTACCCAGATCGTGTTGGAATCGTGCGGCGACGGAGCGACCGCGAAGATCACGTCGTAGTACTCGATGGTCGTGTTGTCCTTGGTGATCGGGCCGCCCGACGGTCCCTGCTTGCTCTTGTCGTTGCGCGTGAGATCGGGGCTGATGGGCGTCCAGCTCTGCCCGTCGTCCGTGGACTTGAACAGCACGTTGGCGGCGGCGTAGAGCACGTTCGGGTTGTGCGGCGAGTGGACGATGGGGAAGGTCCACTGCCAGCGATACTTCTGGTCGGCCGCGCCGTGCCCCATCCCGTAATCGGGCCAGACGGAGACGCTGCGCTCCTGGCCGCTCTTCACGTCGTGACGGTCCAGCATGCCGTGGTAGCAGCCCGCGAACGTCACGTCGGGATCGTCGGCACGCGCGGAGATGTAGCCCGACTCGCAGCCCCCGACCGGATACCAGTCGGTCCGATCGATGCCGCTGCCGTCGCTGCGGCTCGCGATGCACACCGTCGAGTTGTCCTGCTGCGCGCCGCACACCCGGTAGGGAAAGTGGGTGGTGGTCGTGACGTGATAGAACTGCGCCGTCGGCTGGTTGTCCTGGCGGGTCCACGACGCGCCGCCGTTGAACGAGACGTTGGCGCCGCCGTCGTTGCCGTTGATCATGCGCTGCGCGTCGTTCGGCGCGATCCACAGCGCGTGATTGTCGCCGTGCGGTGTGCGGATCGCCGTAAACGTCCGTCCCCCATCCACGGAACGGTAGAACCCGGTGTTCATGACCCACACCGCGTCCACGTTCTCGGGATCGGCGTGGACGTGCGTGTAGTACCAGGCGCGCTGGCGCAGGCGGCGATCATCGTTGGTGCGCCGCCAGGTGTGGCCCCCGTCGTCCGAGCGGAACACGCCGCCTTCCTCGGCTTCGACGATCGCCCACACTCGTTCGTGATCGAGGGGCGACACCGTCACGCCGATTTTTCCTACGACGCCTTTAGGGAGGCCGTCGTTGCGCGTGAGCTCGGTCCACGTCTCCCCACCGTTTGTCGTCTTGAACAGACCGCTCCCCGGACCCCCGCTCGAGAAGTACCAGGGGCCCCGCTGCACCTGCCAGAAGGCCGCGTACAGGATGCGCGGGTTCACGGGATCCATCGCGAGATCGATCGCGCCCGCGGAGTCCGAGCGGAACAGGATCTTGTCCCAGGTGCGGCCGCCGTCCTTGGAGCGAAACACGCCGCGCGTGGCGTTCGGCCCGAACGCGTGACCCAGCACCGCGACGTACACGAGGTTCTCGTCCCTGGGATGGACTTCGATGTCGGCGATTTGTCCCGCGTCGCGCAGGCCGACGTGGTGCCACGTCTTGCCGGCGTCGGTCGACTTGTAGAGCCCATCGCCGGGTGAGAGGTCGCCCCGCAGTGGTGACTCACCGGTGCCGACGTAGACCACGTTGGCGTCGGACGGCGCCACGGCGACCGCGCCGATCGACCCGGCCCCGAGTGCGCTGTCCGCCACCGGCGTCCACGTCGTGCCGCCGTCGGTGGTTTTCCAGACGCCGCCGCCCGTCGCGCCGAAGTAATAGACGTACGGCTCGTCCGCGTGACCGGCGACTGCCGTGACGCGACCGCCACGGAATGGGCCGATTTCGCGCCACTCGAGCGCGGAGTACAGCGCGGTGTCGAACCGCGCGGGGGTTGTTTGCTGAGCGAACAGCGGGGTGACAGAGCCGACCACCGCAAAGAAGACGAGGAGGCGGGACATGACGGCAACCTCTGGGATGGAAGCGGAAGATCGAGTAACGAAGCCCATGTATGCTGCGCGGAGGGGACGGGGAGGGGAAGGGCTGGGTCTTCGGATCGGTGTGGCGGGCGTGTGACAGCCGCCCTGAAAGGGCGGGCTCGGCGGAGAGGGCGGGCTCGGCTTAGCGCGCGAAAAATTCCCGGGCTCTCACCCCGCGAAAACACGAAAGCCGGAGAGCTGTTGCTCCCCGGCTTTCATGCGTAGCGAAACTGGCTACGCAGAGATCCCGCAGCACAAACATCCGCTGCGCAGACCGCCGAGTCAAGAGGCCAGCGGGGTGCTGGTGGTGGGACTCGAACCCACAACGGCTTTCGCCCAGAGATTTGCGGGATCTCTGCGTTTACCAGTTTCGCCACACCAGCACATGGCTGCGAATCCTGGCAATCCCGAAGGCCGAAGACGCGTGACCACGCGAGCAGGATCGTAATTACCCGCCCTGAGAGGGCGGGCTCGGCGTTGTGTGCGCCCTGAGAGGGCGCGCCCAATTGTAGCT
>JBOHSP010000003.1:0-4444 GCA_050733275.1 Gemmatimonadales bacterium | reverse complement strand
GAGCAGGTGGAGGTGGTTGAGAAAGAATTGCGGATTGCGGATTGCGGATTGCGGATTGGCAACGGGAGCGCAGAGCGCAAGCCGACTATATGCGTGTTCAACAAAGCAGATCTACTTCCTGATCCGGAAGGCTTTCTTGCTCTCGTTCGGGAGCACTACCCGCACGCGATTCTCACCTCTGCTAATCCGCAATCCGCAATCCGCAATCCGAAATCCGAGCAATCCGCAATCCGCAATCCGCAATCAGGTGTCGCAGACCTGCGCCGCGCCCTCCGCACCTCCGCCCAGGCCCTCCGCCCGCTCGCGGAGATCCGGCTGCCCGTCGGGGAAGGAAAGCTGCTCGCCGCGCTGCACCGCGACGCCGAGGTGCTGCGCCAGGAGCAGACCAACGGCGTCGTCACCATCACCGCGCGTGTCGCAGCCCGGCTGCTCGGCAAGCTGCGGCGCGACGGCATCGAGGTCGTGTTGGGATGAAATGGCTCGCCGTGCTGCTCTGCCTGGCGTGCGGGGACGGCTTCCGGCCCCCGCCACCACCCCCGTCTCCGCCGCCCCCGCCGCCGCCGCCCCCCGTGTCGCTCGAGCTCATCAGCGCCGACCTCACCGACCCCGTGTACGCGACGGCGCCCCCGGGCGACCCGACGCGGCTGTTCGTGGTGGAGCAGGGAGGCCGGATTCGCATCTTCCGAAACGATACGCTGCTCCCCGGCGCGTTTCTCGACCTCCAGGGCCGGATCACGAGCGGCGGCGAGCAGGGCCTGCTCAGCCTGGCGTTCCACCCGCAGTACGAGACCAACAGCCGGGCGTACGTCTACTTCACCGACCCGCAGGGCGACACGCGCGTCGTGCGCTACCAGGTCTCCGCCGCCGATCCCAACGTCCTCGACGAGACGACGGCGGATACGGTGCTCGCGGTCGACCAGCCGTTCACGAACCACAACGGCGGCCTGCTGCTGTTCGGGCCCGACGGCATGCTGTACGTGGGCCTGGGCGACGGCGGCTCGGGCGGGGACCCGCGGGACAACGCGGAGAACCCCCACGTCCTGCTCGGCAAGCTGCTGCGCCTCGACGTGGACGGCCTGAGCGGATACGCGATCCCCCCGGACAACCCGTTCGCGAGCGGCGTCGACGGCGCGCCCGAGATCTGGGCGCTGGGCCTGCGCAATCCGTGGCGCTTCGCGTTCCATCCGCAGACCGGCGATCTCTACATTGCCGACGTGGGGCAGGGGTTGTGGGAGGAGGTCAACGTCTCGCCCGCGACGGGCGGCCAGGGCGCCGGCCGGGGGCTCAACTACGGCTGGGACATCATGGAGGGCCGGCACTGTTTCGAGCCGTCGACGAGCTGCGACCAGACCGGTCTGACGCTCCCCCTGGTCGAGTACAATCACGGCGGCGTGGCCTGCTCCGTCACCGGCGGCTTCGTCTACAACAGCACCCGGGTCGCGGCGCTCACGGGCCACTACATCTATGCCGACTTCTGCGCCGGCTTCGTGCGCAGCTTCCGGTTCGTGGACGGCCAGGCGACCGACGAGACCGATTGGACGACGCGACTCTCGCCCGGCACCCAGATCAGCTCGTTCGGCCAGGACGCGGCCGGGGAGTTGTACATCATGACTCTGCCGGGGACCCTGCACCGGATCGTGGAGGGAAATTGACGCCCCCGGCCGCGAGGGCGGTCTTCCGGGCGATCGCGTAGCCCACTGCCAGTCCCCCGACCGCCACCGCCACTTCCCACAGCGGCGTTGTGCGGAGACCGACAACCCAGGGTATGACGAAAAGGGCGCCGGCTGTCAGGATGGCGGCCGCGACGCCGAGCGCCGCGGTCCGGCCGCCGCCCGCCGCGCGTCCCACCCAGTAGCCCAGCAGCCCCGTCCACCCGCCGAGCCACAGCGCGTTGCCCACGGCGAGGACCCAGTCGGGGAACATCTCCGGAAAGACCATCACCTTCCAGCCGTCGCCGATCGTGCGCTCGGCGCGGGGCTCCCATACCCGCGCGAACGTGAGCGTCCGGGCGTGGGCGGGGTGCAGCGACAGCCAGCCGGCGGCAAGCCAGGCGGCGGCCGCGAGCAGGGCGGTTGCGAACGCCCGCCGAGCGGCGCGGCGTGGGCCGACGGACAGCCATCGCGGCGTCATGCGGACGAGGGTGACGCCGAGCGCGGTCCCGAGGGTATTGCAGACGATATCCCCGAAGCTCGGGTCCCGGCCCGGAATCCACTGCTGGAGGAATTCGACGGTCACGGAGAGCGCGCCGCCCAGGACGATGGCGCGCCGGGGCCGCATGCCCGCCAGCGCCAGCGCGACGCCGAGGGGGACGAACAGCAGCAGGTTCTGCGCGATCTCGGCGGCGGCGGTGTCGCTGGACGCGAACGTGAGCGACCACCCCGAAGGCGACGCGCCGCCCGAGGAGTGCAGCGTCGCGCCGAGGATCAACGCGACCGAAAGAACTAATCCGAAACGGCGGGTTGTCACGCGATGCATTGGCGACGCCAATGTAACGCACGACGGGAATCGCAGCAGGGAACACTTCCCAACGATCCCGGTCTAATGAGAAGCGAGTTCACTTCACGCACCTCGAGTGGTTCGGATGACCGACGCATCAGCAGTCCTTGCATCGCATGATTCGCCGCGCCCGTCGCCTGTGGGCGACGCGGCGTTCCCGTTGTACCTGCCGGCCGAGGGATGGCTCCGCGCGCAACTGGGTCTCAAGCGCGTGCTCGACATCGTCGGCGCGGTAGCCGGCCTGCTGATCGCCGCGCCCGCGATGCTGCTGGCGGCGCTGCTGATCAAGCTCGACTCGCCGGGCCCGGTGATCTTCGGGCAGGAGCGGGTCGGGCGGGGCGGGCGGCGCTTCCGCGTGCTGAAGTTCCGGACGATGCGCGAGGGCGCGTCCGACGCGGCGCATCGCGAGCTGGTGGGCCGGATGCAGGACGGCGATCCGGCGCCGGCCGCCGTATACAAGCTCACGAACGACGACCGCGTGACGCGCGTGGGGGCGTGGCTGCGGCGCACGTCGCTGGACGAGTTGCCGCAGCTCCTCAACGTGCTGCGCGGCGCGATGAGCCTGGTGGGGCCGCGGCCGCCGCTACCCTACGAAGTGGCGCGCTACGACGCCTGGCAACTGCCGCGGTTCCGGGTGCGGCCGGGCATCACGGGACTGTGGCAGGTCTCGGGCCGCAGCCGGCTCACCTACCGGCGCATGCACGAGCTGGATCTCGAGTACGTGCGCCGCTGGTCGCTGGGCCTGGATGTGCGGATTCTGCTGCGCACGATCCCGGTGGTCCTGTTCAACTCGGGGCGCGCCGTCTGACAGAATAGCGAGGTACGATGCGCAGGGCGGTTCGGGTGGGGGTGATCGGGTGCGGATACTGGGGGCCGAACCTGGTCCGGAACTTCGCGCGCCACCCCGGCGCGCAGGTGCACGCGGTGTGCGACACGCGGTTCGAGCGGGCGACGGCGGCGGGCGCGGAGTACCGCGTGCCGACGATCACCGACAATGCCGACGAAGTGCTCACGGCGCCGGATCTCGACCTCGTCGTGATCGCGACCCCGTCCTTCACGCATTATCAGCTGGCCAAGGCGGCGCTGCGCACGGGCAAGCACGTACTCGTGATGAAGCCGCTCACCACGCGCGCCGACCAGGCGGAGGAGCTGAACGCGCTCGCCGAGCGCAGCGGCCTGCTGCTCGCGGTGGACCACACGTTCGTGTTCACCGGCGCGGTGCGGAAAATGAAAGCGCTGATCGCCGCGGGCGAGATCGGCGAGCTGTACTACTTCGACTCCGTGCGCATCAACCTCGGCCTCGTCCAGACCGACGTGAACGTGATCTGGGACCTCGGGCCGCACGACGTCTCGATCATGGACTATTTGATCGATCAGGAGCCGGTGGCGGTGGCGGCGACGGGCGCCTCGCACGGCGGCAGCCCGACCGAGAACATCGCGTACGTCACGGTGCGGTTCCCCGGCTCGCTGATCGGGCACGTGCACGTGAACTGGCTGGCGCCGGCCAAGGTGCGGCGCACCATCCTGGGCGGCGCCAAGCGCATGCTCATCTACGACGACGTCGAGCCGAGCGAGAAGCTCAAGGTCTACGACAAGGGGTTCACGGTGCAGCCGTCCCCCGAGAGCGGCTACCAGATGCTGATCTCGTACCGCTCGGGCGACATGCACGCGCCGCGGCTCGACACGCGGGAGGCGCTGGCGGTCGAAGTCGACAACGTGATCCGCGCGATCCACGGCCTCGAGCCGCTGGAGGTGGACGGGCGGGCCGGCTGGCGCGTGGTGCGGATCCTGGAAGCGGCGCAGCGCTCCATCGCGCAGCACGGCGCCGCCGTGACGCTGGCCCAGCCGAGCGAGCCGGCCGTGCCCGCCGCCGGAGCGGTGCGTGAGCGATCCCTCGCCCCTGATCGCGACGCGCTGACGCGCCGCATCGCGCCCGACGTGCGCCTGG
>JBOHSP010000002.1:0-19987 GCA_050733275.1 Gemmatimonadales bacterium | reverse complement strand
GGCCGTGCTCGGCCTCGTGGCGCTCGGGGTCACGTTGCGCCAGGTCGAGCTGCGCGAAGCGGCGGGGCGCGCCTACGTCACCGGCGCCGTCCGCCTCGAGGATCAGTCGCCGGCGATGGCGCTCGCGTTCCGCAGCCGCTTCATCGCGCACGTCTCGGGCTGGGTGCAGCAGCATACGACGCCGGCGGACCGCATCATGGTGGATGCCCCCGCCGCCGTCTATCTGTACACCGGCCGCCGCGCCGTGCCGGGGCAGCCCACGGAGAGCCGGCTCGCGGAGTCGGTGTTCGCCGATCCCGGGCGCTATCTCGCCGAGCGTATCCTCAGGGACAGCGTGACGGTCGTGATCTGGGCGCCGCCCGCCGCGGCGCTGGAGCGGGACCTCGCGACGATCGCGGCCGGCTGCCCGCGCGTGCTGGCGCGCGAAGCGTCCCAGCTGGCCCTGTTCTTCCGCGTGACACGAGACGAGACCTGTCTGCGGCGGATTCTGCATGGCGACGCGGACTGAGCCGGGCGATCCGGTCGGCGCGGCGACGCTGGAGCAGCTCGCCGCCGCCGGGCGCTACAATCGCTGGATGTTCGAGCGGCTGCGCCCGTGGGTCGGGCGCCGCGTGCTCGAGGTCGGCTCCGGGATCGGCAATCTCTCGGCGTTCCTGCTCGACCGGGAGCGCGTGGTGTTGACGGACACGCGGCCCGAGTACCTGGAGCGGCTGCGCGAGCGCTTCGCGCGCCACGCCCATGTCGCCGTCGCCCGGCTGTTCCTGCCCAACGACGACCGCGCGCTCGCCGGCGAGCGGTTCGACACGGTCATCTGCCTGAACGTGCTGGAGCATGTCGCCGACGACGTCGGCTCGCTCGTCGCCATCCGCAACCTGCTCAGCGTGGGCGGGCGGCTGATCCTGCTGGTGCCGGCGCTGCCGGCGCTGTACGGCACGCTCGACGCCGCGCTGGGGCATCATCGGCGCTACACGCGACGCGAGCTGGCCGACAAATTCGACGCCGCGGCGTTCCTGCCGCGCCACATCGAGTACTTCAATCTGGCCGGCGTCCCGGGGTGGTGGTTCACCGGGCGGGTGCTGCGGCGCCGCGCCATCCCGAGCGGCTCGCTGCGGCTGTACGACGCCCTCGTGCCGCTGTTCCGGCTGGAGCGCTGGCTGCCCTGGCGCGTCGGCCAGTCCCTCATCGCCATCGGGGAGCGTGCCCAGTGACCGCGCGCGTATCGGATCACGTGCTGTCGGTGATCGTCCCAGCGTACAACGAGGCCGGCACGCTGGAGCACGTGGTGCGCCGGGTCCGCTCCGTTCCCCTGCGCATCGAGCTGATCACCGTGGACGACGCGTCCAGCGACGGCACCGGCGAGCTCATGACGCAGCTCGCCGCCGCGGGGCTCATCGACCAGGTGATCCGCCATCCGGTGAACAAGGGGAAGGGCGCCGCGCTGCGCGCGGGCATCGCCGCGGCGACGGGCACGGCGGTCGTCGTCCAGGACGCCGACCTCGAGTACGACCCCAACGACCTGCCGAAGCTGCTCGAGCCGATCCGCCTCGGGAAAGCGGACGCCGTCTACGGCTCGCGGTTCCAGGGCGGTCCCCACCGGGTGCTGTACTTCTGGCACTACGTCGGCAATCGTTTTCTCACGCTGCTGTCCGACATGCTCACGAACCTGAACCTCACGGACATGGAGACCTGCTACAAGATGGTCCGGGCGGATCTGCTCAAGCAGTTGCCGCTCACGTCCGATCGGTTCGGGTTCGAGGTCGAGCTCACGGCGCGCCTCGCGCAGGCGCGCGCGCGGGTGTGGGAACTGCCGATCTCCTACAGCGGCCGGACCTACGCCGAGGGCAAGAAGATCACCTGGCGCGACGGCTTCGCCGCCCTGTTTCACATCCTGCGCTACAACCTGTTCCCGCCGAGGGGCGATTGGCGCCCGCAGTAAAGGGCGGCCTCGCCGCGGCGGGCGTCGCGCTCGCCGTGGGGGCGGTGACGTTGAATCGCACGCTGGTCGGCGTCTTCTACGATGACGGTCTGTACACGGGGCTGGCGCTCGCGCTCGCGGGCGGCCAGGGCTACGTCCATCCGCACCTCCCGGGCGCGCCCGCGGCCGTGCACTACCCCCCGGTGTATCCGCTCGTGCTGGCGCCGCTCGTCGGGCTGTTCCCGCTGCACGCCGCCGCCCTGGCGGGCAAGGTGCTCAACCTGCTGCTCGGGGCGCTCGGCGCGGGGCTGGTCGCGTGGCACGCCGTGCGGGTCAACCTGCTGGGTCTGGACCCGACCCGCGCCGTGTCCCGCTGGCTGGCGCCGGCGGTCGTCGCCGCGACGGCGATGGCCATTCCAGTGCTCGCGGTCCAATCGGTCCTGTTCTCCGAGCCGCTGTTCGCTGTGTTGCTCGCCACGGCGATCATCGCTGCCGACCGCGGCGCGGCGCCCTGGCTGACCGGTCTGGCCGTCGCGCTGGCCCTGCTGACGCGCTCGATCGCCATCGCGGCGTGCGCCGGCATCGCCGCCTCGTGGCTGGTGCGGCGCGAGCCGTGGCCCCGCATTAGGGCGGCGCTGCTGCCCGCCGTGGCGGCGGCGGTCCTCTGGGGCGCGTGGGTCCTCACCCATGCGGACGGCATCGATCCCGCCATCGGGCTCAACTACGGCTCGTATGGCGAGCACCTGCGCCAGGCGGGTCTCGCGCCGCTGGCGCACGCGCCCGACATCGCGCGCCCCCTGGCCGCCCTTACCCTCGGCTGGATTCCCTGGCGCTGGGTCTACGACGTCTGCACGATCGCGGCAATCGGCATCGGCCTGTACGGGATCACGATCCTGGCGCGCCGGTCGGCCATCGGCTACACGCTGGCGTGCTATCTCCTGGTGCTCGCGCTGTGGCCCGAAGTCCCCGATCGCTTCCTGTGGGCGGTGTTGCCGTGGCTGGCGCTCGCCTGGCCGGCGGGCGCGGTGGCGCTGTGGCGTCGGCCCGGCGGCGCGGTGCGCATCCCGGTCGCCGCGCTGGCGGCGTTCATGGTCGTGGGCTATGCGGTGTACGAGGCCCGCGGGCTGGCCGGCCGCTGGTGGGCGGGGCAGTCGGAGGCGATCGCCGCGAATTTCGCCGAGCTCCTCCCGGCCGTCGCGGCCCTGCCCGCCGACGCCGTCCTCGCGACGGACAACGAAGCGCTGGTGTGGCTGTATACCAGGAGGCGCACCGTGCCGCTGTACCTCTTCGCCTGGCGGGGCGGCGAGCTGGTCGAACCGGACCCCGCCGCCCATCGCGCCTTTCTCGAGCGGCAGGGGGTGACGCACGTGCTGCTCGCCGCCGCGCGCGGCGGCTCGGCCCGTGAGCTCCGCGCCCTGATGCACACCTATCCCGGTTGGCTGGCGGGGATGAGCTCCTGGGCGGGCGGCCGGGGGCTCTTCGTGGTGACGCCGTGAGCGGCCGCCGGCTGTACGCCGCCATCGCCCTGGCGTCGGTCGTCGTGTACCTGGGCGCGCTGTGGAACCAGTTCGTCCTCGACGATCAGATTGTGGTCCTCATCAACCCGCTGCTGGAAGACCTGAGCGGCGTGTGGCGGGCCTTCGGGCTGCCGTACTGGCCGCCGGAGCTGCGGGCCCAGATGTACCGGCCGCTCACGATCGCGACGCTCGTCGTGGACCAGTCGATTGGCGGGGTTGCCTGGTTCCATGCGGTGAATCTGCTGTGGCACGCGGGGACCGCGGTCGCCGTGGCCGCGCTGGCGCGGCGCTGGTGCGGCGATCGGGCGGCGCTGCTCGCGGGGCTGCTGTTCGCGGTGCATCCCGTCCACGTCGAAGCCGTCGCGTACGTGACGGGTCGCGCGGACCTGATGGCCACCGCGTTCGCGCTGCTCGCCGTCTACGCGGCCGTGGAGCGCGACAGCATCGTGTGGTCGGTCGCGGCGATGGTCGCGGGGCTGCTCAGCAAGGAAAGCGCGGCGGTCGCGCCGGCCCTGATCGCCGCCGTGTGGATCTTTGGGGTGCGTCCGGCGCCGCCGCGCCGCCGGCTGGCTGCGTTCGTGGGCAGCTGGGTCGGCGCCGCCATCGTCTATGCGGCCGTCCGCTGGTCCGTGCTCGGCGACGTGGCCCATGGGCTGTTCCCCATGTTCCGCGACGCCAGCCCGGTGGCGATCCGGTTGACGGCCGTGGCGGCCCTGGCCGACGTCGCGCGCCTGCTCGTCTTCCCACTCACGCTGCGCATCGACTATGCCCCCGGCGAGCGCACGCTGGTCACGTCGCTGCTCGACGGCCGGTTCTGGCTGGGGATGCTGTGTCTCGCGCTGTGGGCCGTGCTGCTGGTGCGCACGTTCCGCGCCGGCCGCCGGGTCGAGGCGACGGGGCTGGCCTGGATCGCGATCGCGTTTCTCCCGGTCGCGAACCTCCTCTTTCCCTCCGGCATCCTGCTCGCCGAGCGCACGCTGTACCTCCCCTCGGCAGGGCTGGCGCTCGCCGTGGGCGCCTGGCTCAAGGATCTGGCGCCGCGGCGCTTCGCCGCCGCCCTGGCCGTGGTCGTGCTCGCGGGCGGCCTGCGCACGGCCCTGCGGGTGCCCGCCTACCGCACCGAGATGCGGGTGACGTTGAGCATGCTGGAGGACTCGCCGCGTTCCTACCGCGGGCTCGCGCGCGCGGCCGGCGCGTACTACCACACCGGCCAGCCGGAAAAGGCGCTGGGGGCCTATCGCGCCGCGATCCGGATGTATGACCGCGAGCCGACGCTGTACGTGAGCGCCGCGCTCGCGGCGCTCAAGATCGGGCGCGGCGCGACGGCGGATTCGCTGCTCGCGGGCGCGGAGGCGCAGTGTGGCGCCTGCGAGCGGGAGTACGCGTTCTACATCACGATCGCGCGCTGGGAGGGCGACTCCGCCCTCGCCGACTCCCTGGCGGCGCGGCAGCGCCGCCGGGCACGTCCCGCGGCGCCGTGAAAACGCTCGCGGCGCGGCACCTGTACGCGGCCGTGGCGGCGTGCGCAGTGCTCGTCTACATCGGCGCGCTGTGGAACAGCTTCGCGATGGACGATCTGTACATCATCGCGGACAATCCGCTCGTCCGCACGCCGGCCGGAATCTGGCGCGCCTTCGCCGAGCCGTACTGGCCCCGGGCGTTCGGCGGCGAGATGTACCGGCCGCTGGTGATCGCGAGCTTCGCCATCGACCGGCTGCTCGACGGCCCGACGTGGTTTCATGTCGTCAATGTCTGCTGGCACGCCGGCGTTGCGGTGGTCGTCGCGGCGCTGGTGCGGCGCTGGAGCGGCGCCGAGGCGGCCCTCGTGGCCGGCCTGCTCTTCGCCGTGCATCCGGTGCATGTCGAGGCCGTGGCGAACGTCGTCGGCCGCGCGGAAATGATGGCGGCCGGGTTCAGCCTGTTGGCGCTGTACGCCGCCGTCGAGCGTCACAGCGTAGGCTGGAGCGCCGCCGCGCTGCTGCTGGGGCTGCTTTCCAAAGAGAACGCCGCCGTCACACCCGGGCTCATCGTGTTGGCGTGGCTCCTGGGGCTCGGCCGGCCACTCCGCCGGACCCAGCTGGCGTTCGCCGCGAGCTGGGTCGCGGTGGGCGCCGGCTACGCGCTGGTGCGCTGGCTCGTGCTGCATCCGTACGCCGCCTGGGATGCCATCGCCCCCGTCTTTCAAGGAGTGCATCCCTCGGCCGTGGTGCTCACGGCCGTCGCGGCCTTCGCGGACACGGCCCGGCTGCTGCTGTTTCCGCAGACGCTGCGGGCCGACTATTCCCCGCAAGAGCGGACGCTGGTCGGCTCCGCGGGCGACGGCCGGTTCCTGCTCGGTCTCGCCGTGTTCGTCGCCTGGGCTGGCCTGCTCGCCTGGGCGTGGCGCCGCGGCCGGCGCCTCGAGACCTTCGGCCTCGGTTGGATCGCCATCGCGTACCTACCCGTGGCCAACCTCCTGTTTCCAACCGGCGTGCTGGTCGCCGAGCGCACCTTGTATCTGCCGTCGGTTGGCGCGGTCGTCGCGTTCGCCGCCTGGGCGCAATCCTGGCCGTCGTCGCCGCGCGCGCTGCGCTTCGTCGTTCCGGCCCTCGTGCTGCTCGGCGCGATCCGGACCGTCGCGCGCGTTCCGGTCTGGCGCGACGACAAGACGGTGACCGAGAGCATCCTCGAGGATTCCCCCGATTCCTATCGCGGACCGGCGCGGACCGGCGGCCTGCTCCTCAGCGCCGGCCACTCTGAGAAGGCGCTCGCCGCCTACAGGGCCGCGGCCGCGATCTTCGACCGGGACCCGACCGTATTCGTCGGCGCCGCCGACGCGGCCTATACGCTGGACCAGCCCGCTCTCGCCGACTCGCTGCTGTGGCGCGCCGACCGGCTGTGCCGGGGCTGCACGGGCTACCTCCGCGCCCAAGCGCGCGCGGCGGCGAGCCGCGGTGACGCGCGCACGGCGGAGTGGCTCGAGAGCCGCGCCGCGGAGCTGGACCGCCGGTGAGGGCGCGCTGCCTGCTCGTCGCGGCGGTCGCCGTGCTGCTGTTCCTGCCGACGGTGCGCTACGGCTTCGTCCAGGACGACCGCGCCATCATCGCGCTGAATCCCGCCGTGCAGTCGATCCCGGCCGCGCTGCTCGCGTTCGACGACCCCTATTGGCCATTTCCCTCCCAGGCGGGGCTGTACCGCCCGCTGACCATCCTGTCGTTCGCCGTGGACTGGCAGCTCTCCGGTGGGGCGCCCGGGTGGTTCCACATCGTCAATGCGCTGCTCCACGTAGTGGCGGCCGTGCTGGTCGTCCTGGTCCTCGCGCGGTGGCTGCCGCCGACGGCGGCCGCCATCGCGGGACTCGTCTTCGCCGTGCACCCCGTGCATGTCGAGGGCGTGGCCGGCCTGGTAGGGCGGGCCGAAATCCTGGTGGCGATCTGGGTGCTGGCCACCGTGCTGCTGGCGCGGCGCGGAGCGTGGGCGGCAGCCGTGCTATGTGCCATGCTGGCGATGCTCAGCAAGGAGCACGGTGTCATCACCGGTGTCGTGGTCCTGCTGGATAACTGGCTGCAGTCTCCGGGCGTCCGGCGCTGGTATCCCAAGTGGTTCTACGGCGCGCTGGCAGTCGCGACGGTGGCGTACCTCGCGGTCTGGGCCCACATCGGCATTGGGGGGGCCGCCGATGACGCCGCGCCGTTCATTGGTGCGGGGACGGTGGAGCGGCTGGCGGTGGCACTCCCGATCCTCGTGCACGCGGGCCGGTTGCTGGTGTGGCCCGTGGAGCTCTCCGCCGACTACAGCCCGCAGGTCATTCCCATCCACTCCGGGCTGACGCTGGCGGCGGTCGCCGGAGCGCTGCTGATGGCCGGTGTCGTGTGGTTGATTCCCGCCGCGCGCCGCCGCGCGCCGGCGCTCAGCTTCGCAGCGGGCGTCGCGGCCCTCGCCTATCTGCCGACGTCGAACCTGCTGATGGCCTCCGCGGTCATGCTTGCCGAGCGCACTCTCTATCTGCCCGTTCTCCTGGTCGCGGCCGGGGTGGGGGCGGCGGCGGCGTGGGCGCTGGCGCGCCGGCCCGAGGCGCAGCCGCGGCGCGTCTGGCTGTGGGCGGGCATGCTCGGGGCCGTGTTGTTCGCGCGATCGTTCGCGCGGCTGCCCGTGTGGCGCAGCAACAAGGAATTCCTGCTCACCACCCTGCGCGAGCACCCCGAATCGTACCGGGCGCACATCTGGGCGGCGTCGGTGCTGGCAGGCATCGGGGACACCGCGGAGGCGCGGCGGGAGTATGCCCGGGCGGACTCGCTGTTCAGCGGTGATCCGGCGCTGGCTGGGGCGCGGGCGTTGTTCCTGGCTGCGCTGGGCGACACCAGCGACGTCGCCCGGCTCGTGGAGCGCGCCCGGCGGCTGCGTCCCGGGGAGCCGCGCGCCATGCGGGCGCGGATGCTCCTGCTGGTGGAGCGTGCGGACCGCGTCGGGGCGTCGGCGTTTGCCGACTCGGTACGGCGGCGCTTCCCGTGGGAAGCCGAGTGGTATATTGCTCAATTGCAACGACTTGACTGAGCTTCGCGGCTTGCGGGCTGGAGTTGCAAAAAGCCGGAGTCTGACGCCAACTTGGAGCCCGGAGCCGCCGTCGCGTTGAACGGTAACTCGTTGTGTCACAGTGGCTTCTGGCAGTTGCACTCACATGGGGCATGGTTCCTGCTGCTAGCGGGGCGGGAATTCTTGATGGGTTGTGTCTCAGTACCTCAGAGGAGGGTTCTTCGGATGAATCGCAAGGGTTTCACACTGATCGAGCTTCTGATCGTGGTCGTGATCATCGGCATTCTGGCCGCGATCGCGATTCCGAAGTTCGCGAACACGAAGGAGAAGGCGTACCTGGCCTCGATGAAATCGGACCTGCGGAATCTCGTGACAGCCGAAGAGGCCTACTTCGCCGACTCGGTGAAGTACACGAGCAACCTGGGTACGGCGTACGCGACGACCAGCGGTGTGGTGGGCCCGACGATTAGCACGACGTCGGACGGGTGGAATGCGTGGGTCAGCCACACGACCACGGCGAAGACGTGCGCGATTTACGTCGGCACGACCTCGCTGTCGCCGGCCAACAAGGAAGGCGAGCCGAAGTGCAGCGGGTGAGGCCTTTAGCCTGACCTAGAGGACGGCGGGGGAGACCCCGCCGTTCTTTCTTTTTGCGCAGTCATCACCGGTTTCGCTCGAGCCGATCCGCGCGCGCGAGCAGCGAGTCAGCCGCCAGGCTGTCGCCTCGCACTCGGGCCGCGCCGGCCTGATTGCGATAGCTCGTCGTTACGCGTGAGGAGGCCGGAATGAATTCGCGGCAACACGCTTTTCTGTTGGTTACAACGTTGCTCGCTTGCGGGGTGACCAGCCTGGGGGCTCAGGTCAGCCAACAGGTCCTCGCGCAACAGCTCTTGGGCAGCAATCGAGCAGAACGGGACCGCGCCCTGGCGCAGGTGCAGGCCATTGGACCCCAAAACATCGGCGCCCAGCTTCGCGAGGCCCTCATTACGTTGCTTGATCGAAGCAACCGGATCGTTCTCGAAGCCGAGAAGCGCCAGCAGGCTCTCGACAACTACGAAGATCCCGAATTCATCGCGCACCTGGCCCACGTTGTCAGCCAACTGGAGGACCCGCGGGCAATTCCCGCGTTAGCAGGCGCCCTCGGCTCAGGATCCACACTCGTGACTGATGCCCTCGCAGACTTCGGCGAACCCGCGGTTCCCGATGTCGTGCGTGTCGTAACCTCGCCGGACAGTCCCTACAGCGCGGTCGACGAGGGCCTGCTCGCGCTCCGCTTCATGGTCGAGGGGCGCGGCGGGCGCTTGTCAGCCAGGACGCTCGACCGGATTCGCGATGCGGCGAAGCAACGATTGACCGGGAAGCAGTCCTTCACGACTGTGTGGCAAGCCATCGATTTGGCGGTAGCACTGCGCGATGCCGAGCTCAGGCGGATCGTTGAGTCCCTGGCAGCGGATGGGGATGCCGTTGCGGCGCTGGGGATCGACAATCCTGAGATAATCGAGCTCACCCGGCAACGAGCGGCCGGCCGCCTTGCCGGAGGCCGAATGTTGCCTCAGTACCGGAGCCCTGAGGAGCGCGCCAGGCAGTTGGACCCTCGCCGGCCGCGGTAATCTCCGCTCTTCATGGACCCTCATCGGCCGCGAGCCGATGTGCGCGCGCGAGCAGCGAGTCCACCGCCACGCTGTCGCCGCGCAGCCGGGCGGCGCTCGCCTGATTGCGGTAGCTCGTCACGCAGTGGTCGCACACCGCGTCGGCGCGATCGAGCAGCGAGTCGGCGACGGCGAACCGCTCGAGCGCGTAGGCCATGTGCGCCGCGGCGAGATAGATTCGGGCGTCCCGGGGATAGAGCTCGCCGGCGCGCTGGAACGCGGTGAGCGCGCGCCCGGTCTGGCCCGCCCAAACCAGCTCCCAACCCACATAGTCCCACGTGCGATAGGAGAGGGGCGCGTCTTCGATCATGGCCAAAACGGCTGACCGATTGTCGCGCCACACCGGCACGCGTAAGATCGTGCGCGCCGCCCCCGCGAGGACGAGGACACTCAGGACGACCGCCAGCCGCCGCTGGTCGAGACGCGCGAGCAAGGCTCCGGCCGCAAGCGTCAAGCCGGCCGAAGGGAGATACAGCGTCCGCTCCGCGACGAAGATCCCCGTCGGGAACAGCAGGTTCGACACCGGGAGGAAGGCGATGGCGATCCAGCCGAGGCCGTAGGCTTCGAGACGGCGGCCGCGCCGCCACGCGAGCCACACCAGTGCGGCCCACGCCGTGAGCACCGCGAGCGTGAGGAGGAAACGTGCATCGAGTACCGACGTGACCGCGGTGCGCTCGAGCGGCGAATAGTCGGCACGCAGGTGCAGCGGAAAGACGAGTAGCCGAGCAACATCGAGCAGGGCGCTGATCGCCGTGAGGCGCATCCCCACGGGTCCCTGATCGAGGAAGACGGGCGCCGCCAGTTGGAAGCCCGCGTAAGGGTGCAACACGCTCCAGCGTATGATTCCATACGCGACCGCGAGTGCGGCCCAAGTCGCGCCGTACGTTGCCAGCCGGCGTCGCGGCGGGAGTGGCGCCACCCCGACCATCCACCCCCAGGCGATCAGGGCCGGCGTAACGGCAGCGTTCTCCTTGGAAAAGATGCCCGCCGCGAGCGCCACCACACTCCAGCCGGGACTGTCCCGCACCAATGCAGCGTACACCGCCAACAGGGTGAACGCCGCGGCCATGAGCTCGTTCCGCCCGACGACGGCGGCCACTGCTTCGACATGCACGGGGTGCACGGCGAAGAGCAGACCCGCGACCAGCGCGGCGCCGTCGCCCGCCCAGCGCCGCGCCAGCACCGTAACCCCCAGCGTGACACCGACGTGCCACAGCACGTTCACCGCGTGGAACCAAGCGGCGCCACCGATCAGCCGGTCGATCGCAAACGTCGCGATCGCGAGCGGCCGGTAGAGAGTGCCGGTGAGGTTACCCGGCCAGTACGGCTCGCCGAAGGCGCGCCAGATGCCGTCGGGGGAGTGGACCAGCGGGTTCCTGACGACGATGTAGAGGTCGTCCAGGGCGAAGCCATTCCACAGGACGCCGACGTGGACCAAGGCGGCGCAGAGGGCTACGGCGCCGTAGAGGTGTCGCGAGCGGTCGGTGATGGGCACCCGGGTGATTGTCTACGATTCGAAATACGATGCCAGCTTGGCGCGGAGGGCTTTGAGCGCCCGCCACATCTGGTGCTCCACGGTGTTCACCGAGATGCCCAGCGCCTGCGCGATCTCGGCGTTCGAGAGGTGGCGGTACCGACTCAAGGTGAAGATCGCTCGGCAGCGGTCCGGCAGCTGGGCGATGGCGCGCTCGAGCGCCTCCGTCAGTTCACGCTCGTGTGCGTCTTCGGCCGGCCCCGAGTCGATCGCCTCCACGAGATGCGCCGTGCAGGCATAGCGGGCCGCCACGCGCTGCCGCCGCAGGTGCTGGATCGCGCGGTTGCGCGCGGCGGTGTACAGATACGCCGCCGCCAGCGTCGCTGCCGGTGTCTCCGCGTGCTCCCAGAGGCGCAGGAAGAGATCCTGCACCAGATCGCACGCCACCTCACGCGATCGCACGTAGCCATGGACGAAGTCGCAGAGCGGGGCGTAATGGCGGCGGAACAGCGCCTCGAACTCCGCAATGTCCTGGCGTTCGCCCGTCGCGCCGGTGGGCGCGTGCCGACGGACTGACGTCATGGGGATCCGTTTTGCAACGTAACCCGGCCGGCGCGGGGTCGGCAAGGCGACGCACCGCGTCATTAACGGTTCCGGCTGCCTGAGGCGTAGATGCTTGAGGGATCGGTGCTTGGGTCCCGCCCACTCAACACGGACGAGGGTCTCAATGACGGTCCATCGAACCCGGCTGTTCGTCGGCATCTGCCTGTCGCTGATCCCGACCGGCGCATCGTTCGCCCTGGTGAGCAACATCCTCGTCCAGCTCAAGCAGGAGTTCATCCTCACGAATTTTCAGGTGGGACTGATCGGCGGCGCCGCGCTGTGGGGCATGGCCATCTCGCTGCTCGTCATGGGGCCGCTGCTCGAATCGTTCGGCCTGAAGAACGGCGCGCGGATGGCGTTCGCGGGGCATTTCACCGGGATCACGCTCATGATCGCCGCGGCCGCGCGGGCCGGCGACCCCGCCGCCTTCTGGATGCTGATGGGGGGCGCGGCGACCCTCGCGGCGGGCAACGGCATGATCGAGGTGACGGGCAATCCGCTGGTGGCGGCGCTCTATCCCGACCAGAAGACCACACGCCTCAACTGGTTCCACGCATTCTTTCCCATCGGGATCGTGCTCGGCGGCATTGCCGGATTCGTGCTGTCGACCTACGGCGGTCAGCTCGGTCGCTGGCCGTTTCAGCTGGCCGTGATTTACCTCCCGATGCTCATCTACGGCAGCGTCCTGCTGCCCCAGCAGTTCCCCAAAACGGAAAACGCCGAGGCCGGTATCCCGGTGGGCGAGATGTTCCGCTACACGCTGAGCAACCCTTTCTTCCTGTTGATGCTCGGCCTCATGGCGATCACGACGTCCATGGAGCTGGGCCCCATGCGCTGGGTTCCCGCCGTCCTCCAATCCGCCGGCCTGCACGGGATTCTCGTCCTGGTCTGGATCAGCGGGTGGATGGTCGTGCTGCGCGCCCTCGCCAAGCACGCCGTGGCGCGTCTCGCGCCGACCGGCATGTTACTGACCGCGGCCACGCTCACGGGTTCCGGGTTGTTCCTGCTCAGCTTCGCCGAGGGCACGTGGGGCGCGCTCGCGGCGGCGACGGTGTTCGCCTGGGGCGTCGCCTTCTTCTTCCCGACCATGGTGGGCGTCGTGAGCGAGCGCCGGCCGAAAACAGGATCGCTCGGGATCGTGCTCATGGCCGGCATGGGCCTCGGCATGTCCGGCGCGGTCGGCGTGCCGCTCATGGGCAAGCTGGCCGATCGCTACTTGGCCGAGTCCCTGCCGCCGGCCACGGCCCAAGTCCTGGAGCGCGTGGCCGCCCGGTTCCCCGACTACCTGGCGCGCGCGCAGGCGACGACGGACCTCGCGTCGCTGGGATATCGCGCCCGTGAAGTGGAAGACGCGCTCGCCGCCACGCGCGCAGCGCTCGACACGCGGGACCGGACCGGCAGCATGGCCAACGACGCGACGGCGAACGCCCTCCGGGCCATCGTCGCGACCGCGATCCCCAATGAACCGTTGGTGGGGGAGGCGAATGCGATCCTGCAGCCGGCCGAAGCCCTGGGCGGGCAGCGATCCTTCCGGTATGTTGCGCCGGTGGCGCTCATCCTGATCCTCGCGTTCGGGACGATGTACCTGCGTGACCGCCGCCGCGGCGGCTACCGTGTGACGCGGCTCGAGCGCGTGGCCGCGATGCTGCTCCTGGCCCTCGTGGCGTGCGCCTCCCCCCGACCATCGGCCGACGCTCCGACGCCCGCACGCGCCGCAGACGAACGGCTGCGCGTGTTGTTCCTGGGCGATAACGGGCACCACCGACCCACCGAGCGCGCGCAGCAGATCCTCCCGGCGCTGGCGCGCAACGGCATCGATCTCTTCTACACGGACGAGCGGGACGATTTGAACGACGCCGAGCTGCGTCGCTATCACGCCCTGATCCTGTACAACAATCACCCGACCGTTTCCCCCGATCAGCTCAACGCGCTGCTGCGGTTCGTCCGGACGGGCGGCGGGCTCGTGGTTCTGCATTGCGCGTCCGCGTCGTTTCAAAACGCCGAGGAGTTCATCAAGCTGGTCGGGGCTGCCTTCAAGAGCCACGGCACGGGCACGTTCCGGACCGAGCGCGTCATGCCCGAGCACCCGGCGGTGCGGGGGGTGCCGAACTTCGAGAGTTGGGACGAAACCTACATCCACACGAAGCACAATCCCGTGGATCGCACCGTGCTCGCGGTGCGTCGCGAGAACGGGCACGAGGAGCCGTGGACCTGGGTCCGCACGTACGGCAAGGGCCGCGTGTTCTACACCGCGTGGGGGCACGATCAGCGCACGTGGGGGAACCCGGGGTTCCAGCAACTGGTCGGCCGGGCGGTGCGGTGGGCGGCCGGTGACTGGGCGCTGAGCGTCGAGTCCCACGATCCCGAGATCACGATGATGGACCTCGACGTCCCGCTCCCCACGTACAAGCGGCCGCCGGCACCCTGGAACACGCTGGATACGGCTGTCACCCGGGCCCAGGCGGCGCTCGCGCCCGGCGCGTCGCTCCGCCTGATGACGCCGCGGCCGCGGTTTCGCGTCGAGCTGTTCGCGTCCGAGCCGATGATCGGCAACATCATCGACTTCACCTGGGACGCACGCGGCCGGATGTGGGCGGTCGAAACGCGAGACTACCCGAACACCGTCCTGCCGGAAGGGCAACCGGGGAACGATCGCGTCGTGATTCTGGAAGACACCAATGGCGACGGGCTGGCCGACCGCAAGACGGTGTTCGTCGACGGGCTCAATCTCGCGACGACGCTGACGTTCGCCAACGGCGGCGTCATCGTGGGTCAGGCGCCGCACATGCTTTTCTTCAAGGACACCGATGGCGACGACCAGGCGGACCAGCGCCAGGTCCTCTTCTCCGGCTGGCCGCGGGACGACACGCACGGCTCCCTCAGCAACCTCCGGTACGGGTTGGACAACCAGGTGTGGGGATCGGTTGGGTATAACGGCTTTCGCGGGACGGTGGGCGGGGTCACCTACGGCCGCGGCGACTTCGGCTCCGGATACTTCCGGTTTCGACCCGACGGCTCGAGTCTCGAGTACGTGGCCCGCACCAGCAACAATACCTGGGGCGTCGCGTTCACCGAGGACGGCTTCGTCTTCGGCTCCACCGCGAACAGCCGGCCGAGCACCTTCGTGCACATTCCCCTGCGCTACTATCGCGCGCTGGGCGGACGGGACACGGTGCTGCCCGGCATCGCCGATCGGCTCGACATCTTTCCGTTGATCGACATCTTCCAGGTCGATCAGTTCGGCCGCTACACGGCGGGGGCTGCGCACGAGGTCTATACCGCGCGCGCGTTCCCCAGGGAATACTGGAACCGCGCGGCATTCGTCGCCGAGCCGACCGGGCATCTGATCGGGATGTTCGAGCTCCGGGACCATGGCAGCGGGTTCCGGGCGAAGAACCGTTGGAGCTTCCTGGCGGCCCGAGATGCGTGGGTGGCGCCGGTGCAGGTCAAGGTGGGCCCGGACGGCGCGGTCTGGTTCTCCGACTTCTATACGCTCGTGTCGCAGCACAATCCCACGCCCCGTGACCTGCCCGGCGGATGCTGCGAGCGCGGTGCCGGAAACGCCTACGAGACGCCCAACCGCGATACGCTGCGCGGGCGGATCTACCGCGTGGTGTATGACAGCGCCCCGCCCGCGCCCCGCATGGCACTCGACCCCGCGACGCCAAACCAGCTCGTCGCCGCGCTCCGCAACGACAACATGTTTTGGCGGCTCACCGCGCAGCGGCTGCTCGTCGAGCGGGGCAAGACGGACGTCGTGCCGAGCCTGGTGGAAATGCTGAACGACCACACGGTGGATGACCTCGGCCTGAACGTCGGGGCGCTGCACGCGCTGTGGACGCTTCACGGACTCGGCGTTCTCGACACCGTCGCGGCGGCGCGGCACGCCCTCTATCATCCGGCGGCCTCGGTGCGGCGGGCGGCGCTCATGACGCTGCCGCGCGATTCGCAGCTCCTGGGCGACATGTTCGCGGCCGGCATCCTGCCCGATCGCCGCTCGCCCTGGCCGGTGGAGTACACCGTCCCCACCTCCGTCCTCCAGGACGCCGACCCGCACGTGCGGCTCGAGGCGCTGCTCGTGCTCTCCGAGCTACCCCCCGACCCGCGCGCGGCAGCCGCGATCGCCGATGTGATGCTGCATCCGGCCAACGCCCGCGACCCCTGGATTCCCGACGCGGTCGCGATGGCGGGCGTGAAACAGGGACCGCAGTTCCTCGCCGCTCTGCTCGGCCGGCCGGTGCCGGTCACGGACTCCCTCGCCGTCGCGGGCCTCGGACGGGCGGTGCAGCGCATGGCGCGGTATCATGCCGCTCGGGCCGACGCAGCCACGGTGATCGCGCTGATCGGGGCGGTGCCGCGGGCCGACGAACGCCTGGCCGTCGCGGTCCTGAACGGCCTGGCAGAAGGGTGGCCCGAAGAGCGGCCGCCGCAACTCTCGTCCGAGCAGCGGGCGGCACTGGCCGGCGCCGCGCGGGGCGCCGCGGGCGGGCTCCCGGCAGCCTTCGCACGGGTGGCCGGGCGCTGGGGCCTCCCCGACGTCTTCGGGCGGCGATGAGAGCGCTTGCGGTCTGTGCCGCCCTTGGAGTCTGTGTCGCCCTTCCTGTCGCGGCTCAGGCAGCCGCCGACACGACCGTGACGATCCGGGCTACGGGCAGCGAGCTGGTGTTTCGGCCGCCACGCATCTCGGTCAAGCAGGGGACGCGTCTGACGGTGGTCTTCATTAATGACGGCACGCTGCCGCACAACGTGGTGGTGCCAAGGCTCGTGGACGACATCGATGCCCTCGCCCGCGCCGCTTACGACGCCGCGGAAACCGGGTACGTCCCGCTGCAAGAGAAGGAAAAGCTCCTCGCCTACAGCGTGCTGGCTTCGCCGGGGGATACCGTGGAGGTGTCCCTGGTGGTGCCGTCCCCGGGGGAATACACCTACGCCTGCCTGGTCCCGGGACACACCAACTCCATGTTCGGAACGCTGCGTTCGCTGCGGTAGACTGGTGAGCGGAGGCCTCGAGCGGTCTCAGCGACTGCTGCGCACTCCGAGCTGCAAGACCCGCCCCGCCGCGGGATGGAAATAGGCCTGTCCGCTTCCGGCCGGGTCGAGAAAGCCCGTGGTGCTGTACCGCGCGTCGAGCAGGTTGGTGGCCTCGAGGAGGAGCTCGACGGGACCGAGGTGGTACGCGAGGTGAGCGTCCACCCGCGTATAGGGCGGCAGCCGCACGGTGTTCGCGTCGTCGAGATAGATGTCTCGCGCGTGGGAGACGAGCACACCGGCGTCCAGGCCGGCGAGGGGGGACAGCGAGAGGCCGGCGACTATCGCGTGCCGCGGGAGCGCCTTGAGCGCGTTGCCCGCGTGCTCGCCGGTGCGGATCGTCACGGACTGCAGCGTGTAGTTCGCGATGATGGACACGGGGCCGATCCCCGACAGGGAAAGCCCGGCTTCGATGCCGCGGTGCCGGCTCCGACCGATGTTCACGTACCGCAATGTCTGCACGTCGAAGTCAATTTCGTCCCGCATGCTCATCTGATACACGCTGAACGTCGCGGACAGGCGCCGGGTGCCCCCGAGCAGCGTGTGGTGACGCACCCCGGCCTCGATACTCGTGCCATACTGCGGTTGCAGCGCCGGGTTCGACGTCGTCAGCGCGAACGGCGGATCAGGAATGGGGATCGAGCGCTGATCGAAGAGCTGATCGACCGTGGGAGCCTTGAAGGAGCGGCTCAGCGTGACGTACGCCGTGCCTGCCGCGCGCCCGCCCCTCGCGTACTGGATGTTGAGGCCGAGCTTGGGGCTGAAGGCGTCGTGCGACGTGGTCGCATTGGGCCCGGAGCCGGGCGGCCGGACATCGAGCGCGTCGGACAGGTGATCGAAGCGGGCACCCAGGACGAGCCGGACGGCGGCCGCGGGCTCGATGCTGTATTGGGCGAAGACGGCCACGGCGCCGCGCCGTGCCTCGCCCGCCGCGTCGAGCGCGCCGCGCTCGCCCGTGGCCGCCGCGTAGGCATCCCGGTCACCCGAGGCCACGCGGTAATACCGGGAGTCGCTCCAGCCGCGGCTCAAGTCCGCTCCCACCGTGAGGCGATCGGCCCCGGGGAGCGGCGAGTCGGTCACATCGAGCTGGAGGGTGCCGGACACTCGGGTGTTGCCGAGCGCGCGCTCCTTGGTGTCGCCGAACCCCGGCGCGAGGGCGAGGGTGCGGATCGCGGTCGTATGGCGGGAGTCGACCGTGAGTGATCCGCTCAGTCGCGTGCCGGCACCCAGACGGCGCTCGCCGTCCAGCGTCACGGCGTGGCCCTGGTCTCGCGTGTGATCGAAGCGAAACAGCACGTCCGAACCTTCGCGATCTTGCAACAGCAGGCTGTCGAGCAGCGGTCCGGGCTCGTCGAACCCCCTCCAGGAGGAGCGCGCCGAGAGCGTGAGCTGCGTGGGGCCGGGCCGCGTCAGCTCCGCGGCGGCGTGCACCCGCCCGCTGGTACGCTCGGCCTGCGTTCGAAACCCCTGGCTCCGGTCGAACGCGCTCGAGATCGCGATGGTCCGGCCGAAGGCGACGGCGGTCAGGTCCGCGCCCGCGCGCCAGGAGTCATGGGTCCCCCCGGCGACGCTCCAGCGCAGCGCGCGATCGGCACCGGGGTGACGCGTGATGACGTTGATGACGCCGCCGATCGCCGCGTCGCCGTAGAGGGCCGACGCGCTTCCCCGGAGGACCTCGATGGCTTCGAGATTGCGGAGCGCGGGGAGCGCGTCCCAGGAGACGCGGCCGCTATGGAGCTGATTCATCGGCCGGCCGTCGAGCAGCACGACCACGTACTCCGCCTCGCCGCCACCGTAGAACCCGCGAACCATGAGCTGCGGATCGAGGCCCAGCCCGTCGAAGTCGACGAGCGCGAAGCCGGGAACGAGCCGCAGGGCGTCGGCGACCGTGGCGTGCGGCAGCATCGCCAGATCGGCGGCGGTGATCCGCGTGACGGCTGCCGCGGCGCTGCCGATCACCGTCGGCACGCGTTCGGCGGTGACCACCACGGTGTCGAGCGTCGTGGCCCGGCTGGTGTCCTGCCAGGCGATGATGGCGAGGGCGAGCAGCGCAGGGTTCATGTCGGGAGCCTCAGCGACTTGAACGCGCGGGCCTGTTCCTCGATCGCCGGCTCGGTCGCGAGCCGCTCGATGCTGGAGGCGCCGAAGAAGCCCGCCACCCCACGCGTGCGCTGGAGCACGTACTGCGCGTCCTTGGGGTACGCGATGGGGCCCCCGTGACAGAGCACGATGACGTCGGGATTCACCTTCGCGGCCGCGTCGCGCATGGCTTGTACGCGTGTGACGGCCTCGTCGAGGGACATCGCCGCGCGTGTGACACCGACCGATCCCGCGACGGTCGTGTGCACGTGCGCGACCACCACGTCGGCGCCCGCCGCGGTGAAGCGCGTGGCCGTGTCCTCGTCGAACACGTAGGGACAGGTGAGCATGCCGAGCTCGTGCGCCGTGGCGATCATGTCGATCTCGAGCTGAATGCCCATGCCGGTCTCCTCGAGCATCTGCCGGAACTGCCCGTCGATCAGCCCGACGGTGGGGAAATTCTGGACGCCGTCAAACCCCATCGCCTGGAGCTCTCGCAGGAAGACCGGCATGAGGCGGAACGGGTCCGTGCCGCAGACGCCGGCCAGCACCGGCGTGTGCTTCACCACTGGCAGGACTTCCCGAGCCATGTCCACGACGATCGCGTTGGCATCGCCGTACGGCATCAGCCCGGCGAGGCTGCCGCGCCCCGCCATGCGGTAGCGTCCCGAGTTGTAGATGATGATGAGGTCCACGCCGCCCCGTTCGGCAAACTTGGCC
The DNA here is from genome assembly GCA_050733275.1 of Gemmatimonadales bacterium. Classification (GTDB taxonomy): domain Bacteria; phylum Gemmatimonadota; class Gemmatimonadetes; order Gemmatimonadales; family GWC2-71-9; genus 20CM-2-65-7. The sequence continues at coordinate 490 of JBOHSP010000002.1, read as the reverse complement.
GAGATGCCGGTGCCGGCGCCGGCGCCGATGATGGGCCGCGCGCCCGCGATCTGGGCGCGCAGCCGGCGCAGGGACTCGTCATACGGGACGAAGGGCATTCGACAATTGCCGGGTCAGTTCATCCGCAAGCGCCTTCGCGAACGCCGGATCGTTGATATGCTGGTCGAGCTCCTTGATCCGTACGTTCGACGCCGCGTGCTCGTGCAGGGAGCGGAACAGCGCCCGGTCCGCCTCGGCGTCGTAAAACGGCTGGCCCTCGGCGTCGATCATGCTCACGCCCCGCAGCGGAATCACGAGGACGACGGGACCCGTGGCGCGGTTCAGCTGCTCGGCGATCCGCCGGCCGATCTCCCGACACTCTGTGGCCGTCGTGCGCATCAAGGTCACGCTGGGGTTGTGGCGGTAGAGCGTCCGCCCCGCGAACCGCTCGGGGACCGTGTCGGGTGCACCGAAGTTCACCATGTCGAGGGCTCCGAGGGACACCACCTGC
>JBOHSP010000001.1:0-4572 GCA_050733275.1 Gemmatimonadales bacterium | reverse complement strand
CGTGTTCGTGCTGCGTCTCCCCGTGACGCTGGCCATCGTGCGCGCGTTGATCGCCGCCGTCGGTCCCGAGCGCTACGCGCTGCCGCGGACCGACGTCGCCGAGACCGTCGAGTTCGGCTCGACGGCGATGACGACGATGGAGGGCCGCGAGGCGATGGTGCTGCGCGACCGCGTCGTGCCGCTGGTGGATCTGCGAAAGCTCCTGGGAATAGACGATGCCGCTTCCTCGCCGCCTCCTCGCCGCCCCGTCGTCGTGCTGGAAATGGGCGAGCGGCGGGCGGGCGTGGTGGTGGACGGGATGCTGAGCCAGCAGGAGATCGTCGTGAAGGAGTTCTCGGCGCCGCGGGGCACCCTTCCCGTGTTCAGCGGCGCCACCATCATGGGCGACGGGGTGCCGGCGCTGATTCTCGACGCTGCCGGCCTGCTGTAGGGAGGGGAGTGGGCATGGAGGACGTACGCGACCTGAAGGCGCTGCAGCTCGATGCCTTGAAGGAAGTCGCCAACATCGGCGCCGGCCACGCCGCGACCGCCCTGTCCCAGCTCACCAACCGGCGCATCATGATCTCCGTCCCCGAGATCAACATCACGCGCCTCGAAGACGTGCCCACGCTGCTCGGCGACCCCCAGCGCGTCGTCGCCGCGGTGCTGATGCACATGCTCGGCGACCTCACCGGGCGCACCCTGCTGCTGTTTCCGGAGCCGGTGGCCCGCAAGCTCTGCGACATGCTGCTGCGCCGCCCGCTCGGCACCACCGGCAGCTTCGACACGATCGAGCAGTCGTGCCTCAAGGAGGCCGGCAACATCCTCTCGGGCGCCTACATGAACGCGCTGTCGGAGTTCATGGGGATGCTGCTGCTCCCGTCGGTGCCGAGCCTCGTGGTGGACCTCTCGGCGGCCGTGCTGACGACGACCTACCTCAACTTCGGTCACGACCGGGACTTCGTGTTCTGCGTCGAAACGGAGCTCAACATCGACGCGGAGGACGGGCTGCGCGGTCATTTCCTGCTACTCCCCGACCTGGCGTCGCTGAAGGCCATCTTCGACGCCATCCGCCTGACTTGACGGCGCCGCCGGTCCCGCTGTCGGAGCGCGATCTCGCCGTCCTGCGGTCGTTCGCGCGCCGCATCGATGCGTCCGACGCCGGCGCGCACAACAACCTCGGCGTGCTCTACTACCAGAAGGCCATGGTGGCCGAGGCCATCGAGCAGTTCACGCGCGCGCTCGAGCTCGACCCCCGCATGCAGGTCGCGCAGCGCAACCTCGAGATCGCCTACCACAACACCGGCTACTACGACCGCCGCGTCGCCGAGCTCGAGGAGCGGCTGCGGCAGGCGCCCGACGAGCGCGACGCGCGCTGGGAGCTGGGCCGCACCTACGCCATCCTCGGCGCCTACGACGACGCCGTCGCCGAGTTCGAGGAGCTGCTCGCCCACCGGCCGCACGACGTCGCGGCGATGATCCAGACGGGCCTCGCCGAGAAGGCCCGGGGGCGGCTCGAGGTCGCCACCGAGTGGCTGCTGCGGGCCGCGGAGCAGGATCCCGAGTCGTCGGTGGTGCACTTCTATCTGGGGGAGGTCTACTACAACCGCGGTCTCAACGAGCCGGCGCTGGCGGCGCTGGAGCGCGCCGTGACCATCAATCCCGACAACGCCAACGCGCACTACCTCATGGCGTTCGTGCTCGGCGACATGGGGCGTCACCAGGAAGCGCGCGCGGCGTCCAAGCGGGCCATCCAGCTCAATCCGCCGCTCGCCCGCGCGCAGGCCAACCTGTCGCTGGAGCGCTACCGCGCCGAGCGCCACAGCGCCGAGCAACGGCTCCGCGAGATGCCCGACCCCGGCGTCGTGGAAGGCAGCGAACTGGCGCACTACAACCTCGGGCTCGCGTTCCGTCAGAAGGGCTACTACGCGGAAGCGCTGCGCGAGTATCGGCTCGCGCTGGAGCGGGGAGAGGACCGACGGCTGGTGCGTCAGGCGATGGCCGAGGTCCACCTGCTGCGGCGCGACATCGCCGACGCGCTGGACCTGTACGACACGCTGATCCGCGAAGACGAGCCCGACTCACCCAAGCTGTGGAACGAGCGCGGTGTCGTGCTGCACCAGACCGGCCGCACGGAGGAGGCGCTCGCCTCCTACCGCCGGGCCACGGAGGCGGACCCGCGCTACGCGCTCGCGTGGAACAACACCGGCGTGGTCCTCGCCCACCAGGGCGACACCGAGGCGGCGATCGAGGCGTTCCGGCGGGCGCTGCAGCTCTCGGCCGCGTTCGTCGGCGCCCGGCTCAACCTGGCCCTGCTGCTCACGCACCTGCGGCGCTTCCAGCTCGCGCTGGAGGCGTACCGCCAGGTGCTGGCCGACCACCAGCTCAACGCCGCGGCGTGGAACGGCGTCGGGCTCGTGCTCGTGGAGCTCAAGCGTTTCGCCGACGCGCGCAACGCCTTCGTGCGCGCCGTCGAGGCCGACCCGCAGAACGCGGGCGCGCACTACAACCTCAGCTTCACGCTCTCCAACCTCGGCGACTTCGACGGCGCGCTGCGGGCGACCAAGCGCGCGCTCGAGCTCGATCCCTACTACGTGTCGCAGAAGTTCGCGCTGGCGATCGACCTCCAGTACGAGACGGTGTCGATCGGCATCGTGCCGGAGATCTCGGCCGACGTCCCGGCGGAGCAGCTGGGGACGGAATTCGCGTTCGACCAGCGGCTGCTCGACAACATTTTCCAGGAGCTCACCCCGGCGCCGGCGGCCGCCGCCTCGGCGGCCGAGGGGCGCCGCAAGGCCGCCGACGATCCGCTGGCCCTGGCGCGCGACTACGTGAGCAAGGGGATGCTCGATCTCGCGGTCGCCGAGGCGATGCGCGCCGTGCAGCGCGGCGCCGACCGCGGCGCGGCGGCCACGCTGCTGGGCGACATCTACAGCCAGCGCGGCCTGCACGGCGAGGCGTTGGAGCGCTACCGCGAGGCGCGCAGCCTCGAGGGCGCGCCCGGCGCCGCCGCCCTGGGCGAGGTGAAGAGCCTGCTCGCCATGCAGCGGCCGGCGGAGGCGCTCCCGCTCGCGGAAACCCTCGTGGCGGCGGCCCCCGAGGACGTCGAGGCGCTCGTGGCCGTGGCGCGGGCGCGCGCGGCCAGTGGCGACGCGGCGGGCGCGCTCACCGCGCTGCGCCAGGCGCAGACCCGCGCCCCCGCGCGCGCCGACCTGCACAAGCTGCAGGGCGACATCGCCGTGAAGGTGGGCGACCGCGAGACCGCGCGGCAGGCGTATCGCGCGGCCCTCGACCTCGACCACGGCTTCGTCCAGGTCTGGCTCGAGCTGGGCCGGCTGCACGAGCAGGACGAGGACTGGGCCGCGGCGCAACACGCCTACGAGGCGGCGCTCGAGGCGCTCCCGACGTTTCACGAGGCCGCGCTCGCCCTCGCCGACCTGCTGCGCCGCGCCGGCCGCATGCGCGACGCGGTCGTGCGGCTGGCCGAGATGCTGGAACAGGATCCCTACGATCTCGACGCCCTCCTGCTCTTGGGCCGCGCGCTGCTCGACGACAAGCGCAACGCCGAAGCGCTGGCGGCGTTCCAGCGCGCGCTCAAGTTCGATCCCCAGCACACCGGCGCGCTGTTCTACCTCGGGGCGACGCTGGCGCGGCTGCAGCGCTACGGCGAGGCCGTCGAGGCGTGGGAGCGGGTGACGCGGATCGATCCCGGCGGGCCGTTCGCGCAGCGCGCGCGGATGCACGCGCGCACCGCGGTGGACCTGCAGCACATCTTCTCCACCTCGGACGCCGCCTGACGAGGGCCGCCCATGGCGATTGAAGGCCCGCTCCGCGAGCTCGGCATCCACGACGTCTTCCAGCTCCTCGATCTGAGCCGGAAGACGGGCGAGCTGCGCGTCACGTCGGAGCTGCGCCACAACCAGGGCACGATCTATTTCGACAACGGGGTGATCGTGTTCGCCGAAATCCGCAGCAACCCGCACCCCCTCGGCGGCCTGCTGCTGCGCACCGGCAAGATCACCGAGGCCGACCTCGAGCGCGCCCGCGACATGCAACAGCACCAGGGGGACCGGCGCCGGCTCGGCGAGATCCTGGTCGCGCTCGGCGTGATCACGCAGCGCGAAGTCGAGCGCCAGGTCCGCTTCCAGATCGAAGAGGTCGTCTTCGAGGTGATGAGCTGGAACGAGGGCTACTTCTCGTTCACCGAGTCGGCCCAGAGTGACGTGCCGACGGAGGTCACCGTTCGCATCCCGGTCGAGGCGCTGCTGATGGAAGGCGCGCGGCGCATCGACGAGTGGTCGCGGATCGAGGGCCGGATTCCCCACGTCGGCGTGATTCCGTCGCTCGCGCCGCCGCCCGAGGGCGGCGGCGGCGAGCTGGATCTGCTGCCGGCCGAGTGGGAGGTGCTGGCGCTGATCGACGGCCAGCGCTCCGTGCGCCACCTCGCCACGGAGCTGGGCCGCTCCGATTTCGAGATCGCCAAGACCCTGTTCGGGTTGGACAGCGCGGGCATCATCGTGCTGGTGGATCCCGGCACGCGCGCGCGCGTGGCCGCGGCCGGGCAGGGGGGCGGGTTCAGCGCCGCCGGCGAGG